>DATBVH010000657.1:0-6664 GCA_036515395.1 Candidatus Angelobacter sp. | reverse complement strand
CCCGATGAGTTGCAATCGGAACTTCAGGCGCTCGCGGGCCCATCCGCCGGGCCCAATGGCGGGCAGATATATATTGACGGTTTTACCGGAGGGCAGCTTCCGCCAAAGTCTTCTATCCGCGAGATTCGTATCAACCAGAATCCGTTTTCCGCACAGTATGATCGCATGGGATTCGGCCGGATAGAAATCCTCACCAAGCCGGGCACTGACAAACTGCACGGCCAGTTCTCTTTTAACGACAACCATTCTTTTATGGATGCGCTGAACCCTTTTGCCTCCACCGAGCCTGATTTCAGCACGCAGATGTTGAGCGGTAACGTGGGTGGGCCGCTGGGGAAGAAGCTCTCCTATCAGATCAACGCAGAGCGCCGCAATATTAATGAAGCTGCAGTCATATTTCCCGGGGCTTTTGAGGCGGCGAACCAGCCGGTGGTCGGCGTGCTCAATCCGCGTGTGCGCACCAATGTGAGCGCACGCTTTGACTACCAGGTCTCAGCTTCCAATACGCTGATGGCCCGGTACCAGTTCACGCACAACAATGAAGAGAATAACGGTATAAGCCAGCTGTCTCTGCCGTCCCAGGGCTATAACCAGACCGGCAATGAGAATGAAATTCAGATCAGCGACACGCAGATACTGAGTCCGCATGCCATCAATGAAACCCGTTTTGAGTGGGAGCGCGGCGCGACCGACCAGAATTCGCTTTTTCTAACTCCCTCCATCAACGTGTTGGGACAATTTATTGACGGCGGCAATCCGCTCGGCATCAGCTCTGTCATTACCAATCATTACGAGCTGCAGAACTATACGTCAATCAACAAAGGCAATCATTTTCTGCGCCTGGGAGGCAGGCTGCGCGTTACCGGCGACTCCAGCACTTCCACGCAGAACTTCAATGGCACATTTACATTCGGCGCCACAAAAGATCCGGTCACGCAACAGACCATCACTCCCTTGGCAAACTTTAACAACGGCCAGCCTACGCAGTTCACGGTCCTTACCGGCAACCCGCTGATTGAAGATACTTTTCTCGATGCCGGACTATACGCTGAAGACGACTGGAAGATTCGCCCGAACATGACTTTCAGTTATGGCCTGCGCTTTGAAACACAAAACGGAATCAAGGACCACGGCGATTGGGCGCCGCGCATAGGATTTGCTTGGGGGCTGGGCGCCAAAAAAAATGCCGCGCCTAAAACGGTCATTCGCACCGGCTTTGGCCTTTTCTATGATCGCTTTCAGCAAGGCTTGATTATGCAGGCGGAGCGGCTCAACGGCGTAAACCAGAGGCAGGTCACCATCACCATCAATCCTAACGCTTCTGCCGCTGCCAACGCTGCCACACGCGCATTGCTGGCGTCGCTGTTCGCAAATTACCCCAATATCCCCGCTTTGCCCGGAACGGCAACCACCACTTACACAATTGATCCGGCAGTGCGCGCGCCTTATACCGTACAGTTTGCCGGCTCCGTTGAACGCCAGCTCACAAAGACTGCCACGCTGACGGGGACCTATATCCACTCGCATGGCGTTCATCAGTTATTCTCCAGCGTGCTTGCGCCGACCCCACTGCCGCAATATCAGTATGAGTCCGGCGGAGTCTTTAACCAGAACCAACTTATTCTCAGCTTCAACATGCGCGCCGGAACCAGGCTGACCATCTTTAGCTTTTACATGTTCGGCCACGCCAACAGTGACACCGCCGGCGCCAACAGTTTTCCTTCCGATCCTGCAAAGGGGATCGCTGCCGACTACGGCCGCGCGGCGTTCGATGTTCGCCAGCGGCTCTTCCTGGGCGGCACTATCGCTTTACCGCACGGATTCCGTATAAGCCCATTCATGGTGGCAAATGCGGGAGCGCCGTTTAACATCACCACGGGCACTGACCTGAATGGCGATTCCATCTTTAATGATCGTCCGGCCTTTGCCGGCGGAGGCGCGGGACCAACCATTGTGGACACAAGTTTCGGATCATTTAATACTTCTCCTGCGCCGGGACAAACCACCATTCCATCCAATTTCGGTGCAGGGCCGTCGCAGTTCACGCTGAACCTGCGCTTGGGCAAGACGATTGGCCTCGGCCCAAAACTTGAAGCTTCCAATCCCAACCCACAGCAGGGACAAGGGGACCATGCCCACGTCGAAGGAAGAGGGCCGGGCGGTGGCGGGGCAGTACGCATGGGCGGCCCGCATGGTGGCGGGCCTATGGGCGGCGGCGCTGAGCGATCGAATCAGCGCTATAGCCTTACTTTCAGCGCGAATGCGCGCAACGTGCTGAACCACGTTAATCCGGGGCCGCCCGTCGGTAACCTTAGCTCCGGCCTTTTCGGCCAGTCCATCGCACTGGCCGGAGGCGTATTCAATACGCAATCCGCCAATCGGCGTGTGGATCTGCAGGTGATGTTCTCGTTCTGACGAATTGATCATTGATCAGGCTGCGGATCAGGCTGCGCAGCCATGCCCAGCCTGCCATGCGACTGCCAAATATTGGCATTGACATTTCCTGCGTCTGCGCCCAAGATTTCCAGCCAACCGTCGGTACGTGCCCTTGTACTGAAAAACCTAGTAACGAAAATTAAGGCCCCTGCACTACACCATTTGTAGCGAGAGAAATTGCACGGCACTACAAGATCTTAAAAAAGCAGGCTCAATGAAAATCAAAAGTTTGGTCGTTGTCTCTAGCCTGGCTGGGTGCATGATCCTGGCTTCAGTGGCCCACGCTCAGTTAGTCGATAACAATCTTGCCCCAAATACGGCTAAAGCGGGAATCAACAAGTCACTGGCGAATGAAATCGGCCCGGGCCGCGGCGACCTGATGACGCCGAATTCCTCGCTATTCATCATCAATCGCGATCCGTTCCGCTCCGTCCGGCGCGGACGCCAGATTTTCCAGCGCAAGTTCACCCGCGCACAGGGCCAGGGCCCCAACAACAGCGATGGCACCGGCAACATCAACGTAACTGGAGGAATCGGAGCGGGTCTTTCTGATAGCTGCGCCGGCTGCCACGGACGCCCACGCGGTTCCGCAGGCGCAGGTGGCGATGTGGCCACGCGCCCTGACAGTCGTGATGCTCCACACCTATTCGGGCTGGGACTGAAAGAGATGCTGGCCGATGAGATGACCAGCGACATGCGCGCGATCCGCGCCGCAGCGATCACAGAAGCCAAAAAGACCGGCCACTCTGCGACGCTCCAGCTGCTCACCAAGGGTGTTTCGTTCGGCTCTGTTACCGCTAATCCAGATGGCAGCGTGGATACAACCCAGGTCAGCGGCGTGAACGCCGATCTGCGCGTGCGCCCGTTCTTTGCGGAAGGCAGCACCATTTCCATTCGTGAGTTCCTTGTGGGCGCGTTCCGCAATGAGATGGGTATGGAAGCGGCTGATCCTGACTTGCTTGCCGCCAGCGCGGGCGGCCGCGTGGTCACGCCTTCCGGCATGGTGCTCGATGGCTCGCTGGACAAGATTGAAGCCCCGCCGCTTACCGATAATGGCGCTGATCCCGATGGCGATGGCATCAACAATGAACTGCCAACCAGCATCGTTGATCATGAAGAGTTTTACCTGCTCCATTACTTCAAGCCTGCGGTTTACCAGCAGACTGAAAATACGCGGAAGGGAAGAAAGCTGTTCGACAAGATCGGTTGCGGGTCCTGCCACGTCGCCGATTTGATGATTGAGCATGACCGTCGTGTCGCTGACTTGGACACGGTTTATGATCCGGTCCGGGGCAACATGAACCATCTGTTTGCCACCGCAGTTCCTGCCTTGCATGAAATCAATGATGGCTCAGGCTTTCCCACGATCAAACTACCGAACGGCGGCCCATTTCTGGTGAAAGACATCTATACCGATTTCAAGCGGCATGATCTGGGCGTGAATTTCTATGAGCGCAACTATGACGGCACGTTGCAGAAGCAGTTCCTCACGCGCCCGTTGTGGGGCGTCGGCACAACTTCACCGTATGGCCATGACGGTCGCAGCATCAACCTGCATGAAGTGATCTTGCGGCACGGTGGAGAATCGCTGGCGTCGCGCAACGCTTATGCAAAGCTGGAAGCGGAAGACCAGGATGCCATCCAGGCCTTCCTCAACTCGCTGGTACTGTTCCCGCCGGATGATACGGCTTCCACGCTGGACCCAGGCGTTCGCACCACAACAAATTTCCCGCAGTTCGGCCATGGCAGCATCAAGTTGACGGTGTTGTTTAACGATCCAACTGATCCGGAATGACGCATGGATGAACGTAGCTGGATGAATCAAAGTTAGTGGCTGAGGGCTCAGCTGCTATCTAAAGTGGACCGTCACCTGACATGGCGGTCCATTTGCTTTTTACGCTACTGCATTCGGCTGGATCACAGGCGCAAGCGAGTGCGCTTTATTGCCGCCTTCTGCGCGCGCAATTTCCAGCGCGCTTTCCACGCGATTGATCACTTCAGTGACCATGTCCACGGCGTCAAAGCGCTCTTGCAGCACGGCCTCGGCAATTCCCGCGCTGATGGGCGGCGTCCGCTCGGTGCCTGGGATTTTTACTGGCGCCAGCACTTTTCTCATTTTGTCCACCACCAGGAAGGCGTTCTTCTCCGTCGTATCAGCAAGAACGAGCGCGATGGTGGTGAGATCGTAGCGTATGGCTACATCATTCTGGCGGATATGAGAAGCCAGCGACTGCCCAATTTGCTGCATCATGCTTTCCACTGGAGCTTCGCCAATTTCCTTGACCATGGCAGAGGCCTTCCCGAAGTGAAGAAGCATCAACGTCATGGGACTTTTCTGCTGCAGCGAACGGCGAACTTCAGAAAGAAGGACGTCCAGATAAGAAGACCGCTTCAGCAGGCCGGATTTTTCGTCGGTAACGGCCAGCGTCTTCATGAGTGTGCGCAACCGCACGTTGCTCACCGCCAGCACCATCTGCTCCGCGATCGTCTTCAGCACTACCACATCCGTCTGCTGCCACTGCCGTGGAGACGTTTGCTCCAGAATCAGAATCCCGGATTGCTCGCCTGAATCGAGCAGCGGCACCGCCAGCAGTGACTCAATATTTAAAGCGTGAATGTGCTCTGCCGCAGGGGCCAGTTCGCGCGATGCCTTGGCATTTGGGATGTTTACTACTCCGTTTGCCGCCAATTGCTGCGTCAGGCCAATCAATTTCACGATCGCCATTACATCAGACTGCTTTACTCCAGGAGCGCAATATTCAAGCGCTGCGGAAGGAGGCTTGCCGACGGTGCACAGTCCAGCGACGCATCGGCTTGCGTTATAGTGGCGGCCAATGTCGTTAACCGCGGTAAACAGCACGCTCTTCACGTTGGCCTGACGATAAATATTCCGCGTAATCTCCGTAACGCGGGCAAAATTATCCACCGCGTTCTCTTCGTAGGTAGCAGGAGAAGGTGGCGGCGGAGCAGCAGGCGCTTTCTCCTTCTGCGTTGCTTCTGGTGCGGTGGCCCTTGCTGCTGCTTCAGCCACTTGATACACCGGCGTGAATCCCGCCGAGATATAAAGATGGCGCAGCTTCTCGTTTTTCTGTTCTTCGCGTGGAAACAATTTGCTGACGCGCTCCAGCCGCTCCAGCGCCTTGGAGCGCATGCCGTATTGCAGGTAAATCTCCGCCTGAAGAATAAAGTCTTCCAGTACCGTCGGCTCGGATTCACCACGCGTTGGGGCTGCGATTTCCGGCTCAGGCGCTGCAACAGCCGCGGCTTCAGGCTTGTTGTCCGTGCGATGAAACCGGTTGGCGATCCGGCTGTAAGCATGATCGTCAATGCGTCCGCGCAACATTTCCAGCCGCTTGGCGTGGCCGGATTCATAAGGATCAAGCTCAGCCGCACGGTCCAGCGTCTCACCCGCCTGACCGTATTTTCCGGCGGAGTAGTAAAGCTGAAACAGCTTCAGCAGCGTGTTGCTGTACTCATGCTCGCGATTGGCGGTAGCAAAGAGATTGACCAGGTATTCGGTAAAGCCGAGCGTCGCCAGCCTGCGATCGGACATTTCATACATGCTGGTAATAAATTCGCGCCGCCGTCCGGCCGACGTTTCATGGGACTCAAGCTTTCTGGCCAGTTCCAGGGCTCCGCGCGTGTCGTTAATATCCAGATAGACGCCCACCAGTGACGCCACTTCTTCCAGTTGTTGCGGATCTTTCTCAAAAGCTTCCCAGGTGTAAGGTTCGGCTTCCGCGGGGCGCTTGGCCGCCATCAGCGCATGGGCATAAAGCTCCCGCAATTCAGGCAAGCCTTTTACCTTGGTTACAACAGGCTCCAGCACGGCCAGACATTCCGTGACCGCATTGCGGGAAAACAATCCGCGTCCATAAAGATAGATTGCCTGAAAGTTCAATTGATCGAAGTTGTAAGCGCGCTCATAGGACTGGAATCCAGATCCCGGCGACTCCTGGTCCTGCAAAAGCCCAAGTTGGACGAAGTTCGACGCCGCGGTTTTGGCTTCGCCCAGCGCAGATGCTTTTTCCGCCGTGAGCTGCAGGTTTTCAATGGTTGGCGAAAGTTCGACAATGCGCTTGCAGGCGGCCAAGGCCTGTTTGTCTTTCTTCTGCCGCTCGAATCCCTGCAAGGCGCTGGTGTAAGCGTCCAAGGCTTCTTTGCGGTCGCGCTTTTCCGTGAGCTGGGCGTATTGAAACGTCTGAGTCGGAGTTGGCGTGGTGATTTT
>DATBVH010000656.1:0-6919 GCA_036515395.1 Candidatus Angelobacter sp. | reverse complement strand
AAGTAGCCGGGAATAGCTGTGTCATGGTCGTAGATCTGGCCTTCAGCATCCACCTGTATGCGTACAGTATGCCGGCCCGCAGTCACGGGCAGAGTAATACCGAGACTTTCATTCGCAGCGGAACTATGTGATGACCTTCCGACACGACGAAGCTCATCGTGGTAACGCAGGTTGCCATCCACCCATATATAAATCTCGCCGCGGTGAAATGGATACTGCCCCATAATCTGTAACGTTGCAGGCTTGGAACGACTAAAGCTCAAAACTAAAAGACCGGCGCCCGCCAGCAGGAGAAATGCCGCGGCTGTCAGATAGATCAGCAATTTTCTCCACGCACGCGTGTTTTTTGCCGCAACCACATGTGGGGCCAGCGTGGATGCAGCTCTGGTTGCCGCATTCCCCTGCAACGGTGCCATCGCGCTAATCTGAGGAACTATCTGGGTCTTCGCCGACTGAACTATCGATTCCGGCTTGTTGCCTCTGGCCAGATCGTCCAGGTCTGCCGCCAACTCCTTGCCGCTTTGGTACCGCATCGCAACATCTTTAGCTAACGCACGGCTTAATACATAGTCAAAGTCGATGTTAAGACCCGGCGCGATCTCACTGGGCGGCGCTGGATCTTTGGTGACCACCTGAACACAAATTTCCGTGAATGTGTCGCCATCAAACGGTTTCACTCCGGTCAACAGCCAATAAGCAATCACTCCCAGCGAGAAGAGATCAGAGCGCCCATCCACAGCCTTGCCATTGAGCTGCTCCGGAGACATATACGCAGGCGTGCCCACCACATGGCCGGGCAGAGTTGTTTCCGCCATTGCTAACTTGGCAATGCCAAAATCGGCTATCTTCGACTGGCCCTCAGCCGTAACCATGATGTTTGCAGGCTTGATGTCACGATGAACAATTCCCTGCCTATGCGCGTAATCCAGTGCTTCAGCAATCTGCCGCAGCAGTTTTAGCGCGATATCGCGCGACAACCGCCCTGTCGATGCCATGGCAACCCACCGGTCCAGCGAATTGCCTTCAACACACTCCATCACAATGAATGGTGTGTGCGTCGTCTCATCTTCTCCAACGTCGTAGATCGTAACGATCCCTGGATGTGACATTCGCCCCGCAGCTTGCGCTTCGCGAAAGAAACGCTGACGGTAATGTTCGGCGTCGTGCTTGGAGGAAGCTGAAACAGAAATCGTCTTGATGGCAACCGTACGATCGATTTTCGGATCGCGCGCGCGGAACACGGTGCCCATCGCGCCACGTCCAAGCTCGGCGACGATCTCATACCGTCCTAATTGGTGCATTGTTTCCATTACGCAAATTGCCCTTCGGGGAACCGGAATTATGCTCCGGAATAGGCTCGGCACAGGGGGATGGGCCGATAATAGCACGGAAAATCAGCAGTTTAGGCAGCCGGAAGCGAACCGTTGGTGTATTGTCCGTTGGCGTAAAGAGGGGGGATTTATGAACTGCTGGCAGGCTCATTGCTGGCGGATTCGTTGCTCTCCGCCTTGTTGCCCGCCGAACGCAGATCCAGCGCCAGGCGCAGCACATAATGAACGCCAGAAATCGTGGTGAGCGCTACCGTGGCATAAATGCTCCATCGTTTTCCCAGACGCGCCCAGTTGGAAAAATTGATCTGGTAGATGAGCGCCAGCGGCACACTCAGAATCTGTACTAGTGTATTGGCCTTGCCAAACCAGCTTGGACGAAAAACTCTCATGGTTCCCGTGGCGTAGAGCAATGTGCAGATAATCAGGATCATGATGTCCCGGCTGAAAACCAGGATCGTGACCGGCCAGCGGATAATATGAGCGATTGAGAGCATCAAAAACATAGTGCTCAGCAACAGCTTGTCGGCAATCGGATCGAGATATTGTCCCAGCGTGGTTTTCTGCTTCAACACTCGTGCAAGCAGGCCGTCCAGAAGGTCCGTGATTCCCGCCACCACAAATATTCCCAGCGCCCAGGCGTATTTCTGTTGCTGGATGGCCACCACCACGAACGGCACAAAAATCAGCCGCAGCAGCGTAAGCAAGTTTGGCGCGGACTTCAATTGGCGAAGCATCACTGCGGGTCCTGGAAGAATTTAGTCACGTCAAATCCGGTCTTCGCCGCGAACTGATCTGCCAGTGACGGCAATCCGCCGTTGCGTGCGTCCACTTCCATTCTCTGCACGCGATGCATGGGAAAAAACACCGTGTTCGCCGCTGTGGCTTCGCCTGCTTTCACCATCTGCATAAAATCGTCAAACGACTGCAGGTCCACGCCGCGCAAGCTGGCCCCTGCGGGCGTTAACGCTAATAGCATGCCCAAGAATTTTTCTCGCGGATTTTGCAGCGTAACCAGGACAAGTTGTCCGGAATTCATGGTGTTTGCAGGCCTCTGCCGGCTCTTGCTGCCTATCTTGAAAGTTCATCAAGGTTATCACGCAAGTCGATCAGAGTGCCGGGTCGCGGTAAAGTTCCTCAAACGGCGGCTTCCATCGTTCCTGCCGCAATGGCCTTCACGCACTGCTCTGCCATTCTTGCCGCGCCGGCGGTGTTTGGGTGCCCCACCGCTGAAAGCAATACCTGGTTCTTCTGTAAGTCGCCGGCACCCACCAGTTCGCAGGCTACGCGCCGTTCAGCCACAGCTTGGTCCGGCGCTTTGGTGGGATCATTCGACTCGCATTCCCACAATAATGATTGTGGCGCATATGCCGCGTTCGCTTCTTCCAGGCCTGAATCGACAAAGATGGCCCGCTGCGATCCTGCCTCGCGGTTCACGTGCTCCACCGCACTCCGAAAAAGTCCAGTAGAAAGCTTCCAGAAGCGCAGGCAATGCTCCACCAGCTGATTGCGGAAGAGATCGGCATGGAAAAGCGGCGCAAACCTTACCCCATGCACCAGCGAATACAAGCTTTCCACGCCTTCAGCGCGGCTCTGGTGGCTCAGCGCGGGATAATATCCAAGAACCAGCGTCCTGGCGTTCGGAAATTTTTGAGTTGCTTGCTGCAGGATTGCCAGCAGGTCGCGCCCGCAATAATTTCGTATGTGCAGTTCAAGCTCATACTGCGGGATCATGGGATTGAAAACCCGCTGGACTTCAACGTCATTAATGCCGCCATTCAACAGCACCCATTGCACGCTGGTGGGATCGCCATTGAATTCCTGCAGCTGTTGCAGGATCGTGGGGAAAAAACAGGGCACCTCGGCGGAGGGCATGGTGACGGAATAAGAATCGCGAATGCCGATTTTGGCCCCGGAATGGGCAAGCATCTCCAGTTCCGCCCCTAAATGCTTTGCCAGAATTGTGGCGGTCTTGTGCTCATACGCCAGACCCTGGCCCCAAACCACTGAATCGCCAATAACCAGAAGGCTTTTCATGCCGATGGGCCAGTCTATCAAAGGTTTTGCTGGTGTGTGAGTTCAGCGTTTTTAGATTCGGCTGCACTCTCGGCAACGGATGTAGGAGATGTTAGAATAAGGACGCCATCTTGTATCTCTAGGCCCGTAGCTCAGTTGGTTAGAGCGCTTCCTTGACACGGAAGAGGTCGATGGTTCGAGTCCATTCGGGCCTACCACTTTTTAACAGCCGCTTAGCAAGAGCCCTGTGCGGCGATCCTAAATGCTATACGGTCTTCATCCAGCAGTTCCGGCCGCGAATTCCGCGTTACCATCAGCAACTGAATTGCCATGAATCCAACCCTTTCCCCTTGACATTATATGTGTACGGTGTAAACATATCTTCGGGAGCTGGTAATTGCCCATTGCTATCAAACGCGCGAGCGGTATTCGACGAGGAAACTCTCGTCGTTCGCATGTCCCATTGCGCGACCAGATCCGCGACGCGGCCCGCGATCTCTTTGCGCGCGAAGGTTATGAAAGCGTTTCCATGCGGCGCATCGGTTCCAAGATTGGCTGCTCGCCCATGGCCATCTATCGCCACTATGAGAACAAGGAAGAATTGTTGCTCTCGATCTGCGAAGAGACCTTTAGCGGGATGATCCAGGTGCTGGATGAGACGCGGCTCCAACCTGGGACGGCACTTGAGCGTTTGCGCCGCTCTTTGCGCACTATTGTTGACTTTCATCTCAGCCATCCTAATCATTACAAGGTAACGTTCATGACTGTGATGCCACCCGGCCCGGTAGCCGAGCGCAAGGTCGCTATTGGCCAGCGCGCCATGGACCGGCTGCGCGCCGGCGTGCGTGAATGCGCGACGGAAAAGGGCATTGAGGCGGATGTGGAAATGACTGCCCAGGTCTTGCGCGTGGCGATGCACGGAATTGCCAGCATGTTAATCACCACCAGCCAGTGCTATCCGTGGAAAGAGCCCGAGCGCATGAAAGAGATCGTGATCGAAACCGTTACCCGGCAATTTGAGTAAGTTATATTTTTTTGCATCGCTGTATACAGCGTACACATCTGTTAAAGCCGCAAGTTTACAGCGTAAGCAAGGAGCTGATCGGTGGGCACGCAGGTAGTTTCCGGATCGTTGACCATTCCCGAAGCAAAAGCTGCAGCCAAACCTGCGATCAATCCCTGGCTCATCGCCATCACCGTTACCCTTGCCACCTTCATGGAGCTGCTGGATACCAGCATCGCCAATGTCTCACTTCCCCACATTGCCGGCGGCCTGGCCGTTAGTTACGACGAAAGCACCTGGGTGCTTACCAGTTACCTGGTTGCCAATGCGGTTGTGCTTCCCCTGAGCGCATGGTTGAGCCGGGTCTTTGGCCGTAAGAACTATTACATGACCTGCGTTGCCTTGTTCGTTGCCAGCAGCTTCTTATGCGGCATCGCGCCGAGCCTGGGCCTATTGGTTTTCTTCCGCATCCTTCAGGGCGTCGGAGGTGGCGGCTTGGCGCCCGTGGAGCAGGCCATCCTGGTGGACACTTTCCCCGGAGCCAAACGCGCCGCGGCATTTGCTCTTTACAGCATGGCCATTGTGACCGCTCCGGCGGTCGGGCCTCCGCTGGGCGGCTGGATTACAGACCACTTCTCCTGGCGCTGGGTCTTTTTTATCAACGTTCCCATTGGCCTGGTCAGTCTGATTCTTACCCACAGACTTGTTTCCGATCCGCCGCAGTTTGCCGAGGAAGCCAAAGCGGCCAGAACCGGCGGCAAGCTGAAGATCGACTACATTGGCATCTCGCTGATCGCTCTTGGCTTCGGCGCGCTGGAAATTGTTCTGGATAAAGGCCAGCGTGAAGACTGGTTTGAAAGCCATTTCATCGTGATCTTTCTTTCAATTGCGATCACGGCATTGGTAGCGGCCGTGACCTATGAATGGCGCCATCACGATCCTGTGGTAGAGATCCAGCTCTTCCGTGAGCGCAACTTCGCGCTGTCCAACGCTCTCTATTTTGGATTCTTTTTTGTCTTGTTTGGCAGCACCGTCCTCATACCGCAGGTTCTGCAATCGCTTTATGGATACACGGCCACCGACGCGGGGCTGGTGCTCGGCCCGGGCGCTTTTGTGATTGTGTTGATGGCTCCGGTTGTGGTGCGACTCATTCCCAAAACAGGCGCGAAGAAGCTCATTGTCTTCGGCTCCATTTTTGTGGGTCTTGCAATGTGGCGCTTCTCGTCGCTCGACCTGGGCTCCGACTACCGCGCTTACGCTCTGGCGCGTGCGCTGCAAGGCGTGGGCCTGGGCTTCTTCTTTGTGCCGGTCAGTTCACTTGCCTACTCCTATCTCCCGATGAACAAGAACAACAAGGCTTCCAGCATCACCAATTTGTTCCGCAATCTTGGGGGAAGTTTTGGCGTGGCGTTCATGACCACGATGCTGGAGCGTCGCACGCAATTCCATCAGAGCTTGCTGGTGCAGCAATTGACGCCAGACAATCCCAATTTCAATCAAAAGCTGGAAACCATTACGCAATATTTGACCGGGGCCGGATCGAACGCCGCCGACGCTTCACAAAAAGCTTATGGACTGATTTCCGGGGTGGCCAATCGACAGGCGGCATTTCTTGGCTCGCTGGATTGTTTTTACCTGCTTGGCTGGGTTGCATTGGGCACCATGGTTCTGGCGCTGATGACAAAGCCGTATCGCAGCGCCGGGTCGGCAGGAGCTCACTGAGGCAATTATGAAAAGTTTTGGACAGCAATCAAGAAAGATTTACAGCATCATCGTCGTGATGGCGGCAGCATTAGCGCCTTACGCTCTTGCCCAGCAGAACACCGCATCTTTTGAATTGGGCAGCATTGCCACGCCGCGAACCATCAACCCGGCGGCAAACAGCACTACTCCCAGTTCGCTCGCCGGGCAGCAGCAGAATCCGTTTTTAGGCAGCGTACCCACCGGCACGGTCTCCAATGAACCCATTCCGCTCTCACTATCTGACGCAATCACGCGCGGGCTGCGCTACAACCTTGGCGTCATAGAAAATCAGGCGTCGCTGCGTCAGGCTCAGGCACAACGCCTGCGCGCTCTTTCCGCGATGGTTCCCAGCGTCTCTGCTTTATTGCGCCAGAATCTTGACAACCTGAATCGTGTTGCCATTGGGCTGAATATCCCCGGCCTACCCGCCGCTACCGGACAGTTCGGCTATCAGGAAAGCTATCTCACGTTTTCTGACAACGGCCTGAACCTGGATTCCATGTATCGGTATCGCGCTTCAAAGCAGGCAGCAGAGGCGCAACGCCTTCAGCTTGACGATGCCGGTAACGTCGTGGCGTTGGCCGTTGGCACCGCTTATCTTCAAGTGCAATCGAGTGAGGCGCGCGTTGAGACCGCAAAAGCCGAGCTTGATTCCGCGCGCGAACTTGAAGCGCAGGCGCTGAATCGTGTCAATTCGGGTTTGGCAGCGGAGATTGACGGCTTCCGCGCCACGGTGCAGAGACAGACCAGCGAGCAACGACTCACGGTTGCCGCGGCGAATCTGGACAAAGATAAGTTAACGCTGGCACGTTTGATCGGCCTTCCCAGC
>DATBVH010000655.1:0-4326 GCA_036515395.1 Candidatus Angelobacter sp. | reverse complement strand
CTTGCCCATAAACCACCTCTTACATGGGCATCCTGCCAGGCCTGGTCCGGCAGGATAGTTAAAACGGAATTAAAAATCCTAAGACCGGCGTTCCGTTAAGCAAATGCAAATTGCTTCATTCATACCTTAAAGCAACCATCGGATCTACTTTAGTTGCCCGTCTTGCCGGGATGTAGCAGGCCAGCAGCGCAACCGTCGCGAGTAGTGCAGCTACCAGTGCAAAGGTTCCAGGATCGGTGGCGCTCACGCCGAAAAGAAGTTTGGCAAGCACTTGCTTCGCCGCAAAGCTGAGAATCACCCCGGCAAACAATCCGATGGCAAGACCAATGCCGGCAAGCCACAAGCCCTGCGCGATCATCATCTTTAATACCGAAGCACGCGACGCACCCAATGCGATCCGAATTCCGATCTCGCTGGTGCGCTGCGTAGCCGTGTATGACATGACGCCATAGATTCCTATGGACGCAAGAATCATGGCCAACGCTCCGAACAAGCCAAGCAAAATGGCTTCAAGGCGGGGCTGGGCTACAGAGTGAGACATCACTTCGTCCATGGTCGCAATATTGGCCATGGGCAGGTTCTGGTCAAATTGCTTCAGCACGTTGCGAATCGAATTCACCAGCCTGGTGGAATCGCCTTCCGCGCGTACGGTCAATGACGGTTCCAGCGAATAATCGTGCTGGAAAATTGACGCATAAACCACTGGTTCAGGCGGCGCATCCAGGTTGCCGTAATGCACGTCCGCCACAATTCCTACCACAGAAAAATGTTGGACGTGGAAGCCCGGCGGAATCTCGCCGGCGGGGATCAGGTTTTCCGGCGGCGTCAGGAGCACGCTCTTGCCAATCGGGTCTTGGCCGGGCCAGAACCGGCGGGCCAAAGTTTCATTCACCACAACGGAAAAAGCGCTGTTCGGCCGGTCATGTTCATTCAGCAAGCGGCCTTTTATCAGACGAATTCCCAGAGCGCTGAAGTAATTTCCGGCAATGGCTCGGTACTGAACCGTCGGCACCTGCTCAATCGCCGTAGGTATGGGCCGGTCCAGAGGGACAAAAAGCTTGACCCAGTTTTCTCCGGTCAGAGGCAGATTTGAGATTGACCCCGCTGCTTTTACGCCTGGCAAGTGCTCGATGCGCGGGAGAACTTCCTGGAAAAATGCCACAACCCGCGGCGGCGCTCCAGTTCTCCGGGGATCGGGATCAGGATCATAGGATTGAGGCATTGTGACCGTAAAGCTGAGCACATGCTCTGAATCAAAACCGGTGTCGACGCGCAGTAACCGCACAAAACTTTTGATCGCAAGCCCTGAACTGATGAGCAATACCAGGGCCAGCGCAACTTCGGTTATCACTAAAGCGGCGCGAACCCGGCCCGAACCGCCCGATTCTGATGTTCGTCCACCTTCTTTCAACGTGTCATTGAGCCGCTGAATGCGGGAGCTTTGCAATGCGGGCAATAAGCCGAAAAGAATACCAGTAAGTACGGAAGCCGCAAGAGTAAAAAGCAGCACCCATGAATCAACCCTGATCTGCTGCATACGAGGCAGGATGTTCCTGGCCAGCGGCAGGAGGCTCAAACAAAAGTGTGCCAACGCCAAACCAGCAACACCACCCAGCAATGAAAGCATGAGGCTTTCCGTAAGAAATTGGCGTAATAGACGACGCCGTCCGGCGCCCAGTGCGCCGCGAATAGCAATTTCTTTTTGTCTTCCAGCAGACCGGGCAAGCAGCAGGTTGGCAAGGTTTACGCATGCAATCAGCAGCACAAAACCAACCGCGGCCAACAGAATCATCAACGCCGGCCGGATATCGCCAACCCAGGATTCGCGCAGAGACACCAGATCAGCGCCAATACCCTTGTTCTCAGGAAACTGCTGCGCAATACCCAGCATGATTGAGTTCAGATCCCCGCGCACCTGGGACTGCGTGATCCCGGGATTGAGTCTTCCAACCATCTTCAAAAAGTAATTGTTATGCGAGTCGTAATTATCATTCGGCTTCCAAGCCATCGGGACCCACAATGCAACGGCGTCGGGAGTGTAAAAATTCCCCGACATAACGCCCACCACAGCGTAGGACTCACCGTTCAGGTGCAAGACTCTTTTGGAAATATCCGGGTCGCCGTGAAGATGACTGCGCCAAAACTCTTCACTGACTACCGCAACGTGGTGCGCTCCCCATTTCTCCTCACCGGAAATAAAGGCCCGGCCGATGACCGGCTTCACGCCAAGCGTGGCAAAGTATTCTTCTGAAACAACGCCCACGCGCAGCCGCTCGGGCTGTTCGGTTCCGTTTAGATTGAAAGGAAAAGTATAGGAAGCCGACAGGCTGGCAAATGTCCGGTTCTTCTCGCGCAAGGTCCGAAAATCCGGCGGCGATGTGCCAAAATCCTTAAAGCCGCGGGAAGAAGCGCTGCAGAACACTGACATCAGCCTTCCCGGGTCTTCATAGGGCAGCGGTTGCAGCAGGACGCCATTCACGACGCTGAAGATCGCGCTGTTCGCGCCAATCCCCAGCGCGAGAGTAATAATGGCGATAGCAGTAAATGCCGGCGACTTACGCAGCATGCGCAGGCCATAGCGCAAATCTTGTCGCAGAACCTCAATAAATGGCAAACCGGCCTGCTGCCGGTAATCTTCATTAATTTGCAAACGATTGCCGAGTTTCAGTCTCGCCTGTCGCCGGGCTTCATTGGCATCCATCCCGCGGCGAATGTTTTCTTCCGTCAGCATCTCAAGGTGGGCTTGCAGTTCATCGCTTAGCTCGATGTCGGCGGCTGACGGATGAAACGATCCCTTGAGCCGTGAACCTAATTCTCGAAGCCATGACCGCATGGGATCCTCCTTTCTACTTCTTTCATAAGGCGAACACCTTGGAAGACGTCAGCCTTCCTGGCCATTGAGCAGGCGCGCCATGACACCTGAAATGCGTTCCCAGTTTTTGGCTTCCACGGCTAGCTGGCGGCGGCCCGCCGGACTGAGGCTATAGAACTTGGCTTTGCGATTGTTTTCTGACGTGCCCCATTCTGAGTTGATCCAACCGCGCTGCTGCAGACGCAGGAGCGCAGGATACAAAGTCCCCTGGTTCAGCTGCAGCAGGTTTTCTGAGACCTGCTCAATACGCCGTGCGATGCCATAACCGTGCAGCGGTCCGAGCGCTTCCAGCGTTTTCAGCACCATCAGATCGAGCGTGCCTTGTAGGACATCTGTTTTTGCTTCAGCCATGGATGCCGCAGCCCTCCTGTTGGCTATCAACATAAAGCTACAGATTGTTTATGTAGATTGTCAACAGGAATCATTTCACGTGGATCGAGGCAGGCGAACCGTCTGTCAGGGTGATCGAACGCAGAAGTACATGACCTACTAAACTTAAGTAATTTGTTGATATATTGAATTGAAAGCACTTAAGGCTTATAGCCTATTTCGCCATCACATTAGAAAATTTAATAATCGGGAGTTTCTGGATTTTTGCGGTATTCTAGTGCTCATTCAGCGGTTACTTTTGTGCTATGTCCACAGTAAGAACACAATACGCTATCAGAAAGGCGGACCCAGGACTCGCCGGCTTCTCGCTGGTTGAGATACTGGTGGTCGTAATGGTCCTCCTGATCATTGCGGCGATCGCAATTCCGAATCTGGTACATGGCAAAATGCGCGCCAATGAAGCTGCGGCTGTAGCTTCAGTTAAAACCATCAACACTGCTGAATATATGTACAACACTGCTTATCCTGAAGTGGGTTATTCCAGCAGTCTGGCAAAACTTGGCAGCAACGGCAGTTCCTGTGACCAACCCACCAGCAGCAATGCCTGCCTGATCATGGATGAAGCACTCACCAGCGGAATCAAGAGCGGCTATGTATTTGAGGTGGTAGGAGACGGCAATAAGCCCAGTTTCGGCTACACCGTGAGCGCCTCGCCGGAGTCTAGCGTCTCTGGCAGCTGCAATATCTCTTCAAACCAAGGTGGAGATGTTAAGTTGTCCGGTCCTGGCGGTTCCACAACTAAGAGTAATTTCTCTGAAGGCAGCAGCAGCAGCGGCTGCGAGTAACGTTTCTCCCGCAACTTTCCGCCCCTCTTTTTTCTCATTGTTCAGCTATCACATCGTGTCATTCAGTGATTACTGCGCTTTTACCTCTACGGAAACGCGCGTGTTTCCCCAATCCAGGTTGAGATCAGCCGTACTATCGTTTTTCTTGTCGAAGGAGATGGTGAACTGCTCCACAGATTGCGGCAGAGCGGTTTTCTTCATGTCCACGCGGGCCAGGTCCTGGCTTTCGTCATACTTGGTACCCCACTGACCGGTCTGCTTATTGATGATGAGCTTCCA
>DATBVH010000654.1:0-4754 GCA_036515395.1 Candidatus Angelobacter sp. | reverse complement strand
GCCGACCTGGCCGAGCTTGAGCACAAACGTTCCGGCAAGCTGTTTGCGTTCGTCAGCGGAGATTGGTTTATCGGCAAGCGCTGGTTCGGCTGCGGGCTTGGGTGCGGGAAGCGACGGCAAGCCAAGGATCGCGCGGCCCAGAGCGCGCGTGATGGCGTAAGAGTTCTGGTCTTCAGTGTTGGTCAGGACAATGATGGTGAGCTGATCTTCAGGGAAATCATACAGGCTGCCGCTGTAGCCCATGAGCGATCCATGCTGGCCAATGCGGCGATGGTCTTCTTGGTTAAGCCCATCTTCATGGTTCAGGATCATGGCGAATCCGTATTGCGCTTTGGGGTCCTGCGCGGACATATGCTGCGCCGCGCCTTCAGCGGTGGTCATCTGCCGGAACGTTTCCGGGCGCACCAGCGATTTCTGCTGGATGGCGCGCCATAGTTGCAGAAGATCGCCCACAGTGGAGCAGAAGCGCAGGTCAGAGTTATAGGCCATGGCGTTTTCATGGGCCTCAACATAGTTCGTGCCGATCTTGCGATACGCATGAGCAAGGCCGCGGGTGAGCGTGAAATCGTCACAGTAAGAAGTTGATTTCACTCCGGCGGGCTTGAAGATGTTTTGCTGTACGTAGTCAGGGAAGCTCTGGCCGGTGACGCGCTCCACAATGGTGACCAGAAGATTGAAGCCGGAGATAGACCAGTCCCATTTTGTGCCGGGATCATTGACCCAGTTTTTGCTGGCATATAGGGCCATAACTTCATCCAGGGCTTTAGGCTGGCGGCTGGTGGCCTCAATGGGATCGCCCAGGTAATGGTAGTCAACGATTCCGGAAGTATGGTTGAGCAGTTGCCGCACCGTGACGTGATGCCCTTGCAAAGGAAATTCAGGAATGAATTTGGAGATGTCATCTTCCAGCGAAAGCTTGCCGCGCTCTACCTGCTGCATTACCGCGATGCCCGTAAACGGCAGCATGGGCCCGACAATGTGATAGACAGTCTCATCTTTGGTCGGCGCTTCAAGTGCGAGATCGGCGAAGCCATAGCCCTTGTGCAGCAGGATGCGGTCGCCTCTGGCTACCAGCACCGACGCTCCGACGACATGCTCTTGCGCGATAACGCGCTGAACGATTGCATCGAGATCGGCGGCTTTGAGATCGGGGGCTAAACTAGTGGCTTGTACGGCGTTGGCGGAGCAGAGAAGTGAGCTGGCAAGCGTGAGTATGAGTGATTTTGAAATTGCTGAAGCGCGCATGGCTGGAGATTATAGACGTGAGAATTGTAAATGCCTTGCACAAAAAGCAAATCTCACCACGGATAAATACGGATGACACGGATTCACAAGTCAAATCGTTCTATTTTGATCCGTGTAAATCAGTGTTATCTGTGTGAGGTCTTTGTACAAGCCGATGTCACTCATTCGCTTAAACGGTTTTGAGAACTGTGATGATTTAGAATCGATGCTCCCCATGAACTCATTTGACGCATTGCTGGTTGTCTCTTTTGGCGGGCCGGAAAAACACGAAGACGTGCTGCCGTTTTTGGAAAACGTTTTGCGCGGCAAGAACGTTCCTCGCGAACGCATGCTGCAAGTTGCGGAGCACTACTACCATTTCGATGGCCGCAGCCCTATCAATGACCAGAACAAGCAACTCATAGCCGCGATTGAAGAAGAGTTCAGAAATCGCGGCATCGCGAAGCCGGTTTACTGGGGAAATCGCAACTGGCATCCGCTGCTGGCAGACACGCTGAAGCAGATGCAGGCTGATGGCGTTCATCGCGGTGCGGCGCTTGTTACGTCGGCATTTGGTTCGTACTCAGGTTGCCGCCAATATCGCGAAGACATTGCGCGGGCGCAGCAGGCAGCCGGAGTGCAGGACATGGTGATTGAAAAGCTGCCGAATTTTTGCGATCGTCCGGAATTCATTCAGGCCATGGCAGACCGCGTTCGCGCGGCGATGGCGGAATTGGCCGAGCATACCGGCACTGACCACGCCGAAGCGGATCCCGGCCATCCTAAAGCTGAGCAGCTCATCTTTACCGCGCATAGTATTCCAATAAGCATGGCTGAGGCGTCACCGTATCTGCGGCAGTTAAAGGAAGCCAGCGCGCGCGTGGCGGCAGCTTGCGGTATGACCAACTGGACTCTGGTCTTCCAGAGCCGCAGCGGGCCTCCTACGCAGCCGTGGCTTGCGCCGGATATCTGCGACTATCTGCGTGAACAGCATGCAGCCGGCGTTCGCAGCGTAATTATCTGTCCCATTGGATTTATTTCCGATCATATGGAAGTGCTTTATGATCTGGATACGGAAGCGCGAGCGCTATGCGACCAGCTTGGAATAAAAATGGTCCGCGCTGGAACCGCAGGCTCGCATCCTAAGCTGGTCAGCATGATTTACGATATGGTTTTGCATTCGCCGATGACAGAAATTCTGGCGCACTGCGAACCGGGATGTTGTCCGGTGCCGCAAAGGCCACAAATGAAGCCAGAGCGCCAGCACGGATAACTAAAAGAAAATGTTCCGTAGAGACGTAGCATGCTACGTCTCGCAGATCAGCGTTATCAGTGTTGATCAGTGGTGAGGTTCTCAGCTCTTCGCCGCTGAAGTAGCCACTGGCATGCTGGTAAAACTTTCCGCCAAGGCTTCTTCGCAGGTGTGCTCAATCACGCTACGGTAATGCTCACCCAGAAAGACGCGCAGCCGCGCTGTATCCATGGTGCTGGAGCCCAGCAGGTAGGGAAGCGCTTCCGGCGGAATATCGGAAACGCCAAGGTCCCACAGCACGCGCAGCGCTTGCCGGCAAATTGATCGGCCAGGCACGCGCTGCACTTCAATCTTCGCGATGTCAATGCATCTGCGCAGTTCCAGCGGATCGCCGCGGCCGGCGACGTTGAGAATAGTCAGCTTTGGGTCGGCCAGCTTGCGTTGCAGTATGTGCGCAATCAACCGCGCCACATCATCAATGTGGACAAACTGAAATTTGTGCTCCAGATAATCACCGCGCGAAGGCAGCCACAATGGTAGACGCTTGCCCTGCCGGCGCAGACGTTCTGCCAACCGTCCTTTACCTCCGGGAATTCCCCGCAGCACGCCCATTTGGTAATTCTGTACCGTTGGGCCGGCAAAAACGTGTGGCCGCAGAATGTAGACCTTAGTCTTCATGCTCTTCACCCGCGATTGCACTGTGCGGTCGGCTTCCTGCTGATGCAGCGCATAAGGCAGACTCTGCGCGTTGAGATGAGCGTCTTCCGTCACGGGCTTGGTCAAGTCTGGACCGTAGACTAGCGCGCTGCTGGGAAAGATAAATTTGTCTATCACTCCCAGCATGCGGTTGTGCTCTGCAATAGCTTCAGTAACGCGGCTGGTTCCCGCCACATTCACCCGCCACATGTGTTTCTTTTCCACCACGCCGGAGCGCAACGGATCCAGGATGAACGCCAGATGCACCACTGATTCCGGACGGTGCGTGCGCATCAGGTCCAGCAGCTGATCGCAGGAGCGCTCTTCCGCCAGATCAACTTTCTCAAAGCGCGCAAGCGCAGACGCATCTTTCGGTTCGCGAGCGTCCGTGCCGATCACGTTAAAGTCCGCCAGTTGTCTGAGCAGACGAACACCCAGATTGCCGGAAACTCCGGTAATCAGGACGGTCGGTTTTTGGGCGTTTACTGCCATGCGTTCTGCTGCTCAAAGGCTGGTCGAAAGATCGCCGCGCTTACAGGTTTGGATCGCAGGCTCGCGGCGCTGCCTTCTCAATTCTATCTTTTATCTGCCTTGAGGATTCGGCGGTTGAGGCGGCTTTAGCTGCATTGGAGTAACCGGCGGACCAAAATATTTTTCGTCGTACTCGGTGTGTACAGCAGAATTCAACTCCTTCGTCTTAGCCTCCATCTTCTGGCGAAACAGTTGCTGTACTATCTCGGCTTTCACGCTCTCCAGCGGACTGATTTGCTTGCTCTCAACTTTATAAATCATGTGGCCTGTACCTTCGTCTGACCGGAATACCTCGCCCGCCTTGTGAGAAAAAATTTCCTGGTCGATCTTTGGCGGAAATGTGCCGTGGCGGGCCACGCTCAGGTCTGTGGTGGGAGGCGTGGCTGCAATTGCCAGTGTGGTGTAAGCTTCCTTCTGTAATTTAGTCATGTCCTCGCCTTTGGCGGCGCGCGCCTGGATGTCATCCGCCACCTGCTGCACTTTCTTCTGGTAGTCCGCTTTTTTTTCCGCGGTAGCCTGCGGATCAGGATTGCTCGCTGGGATAAAAATCCGGCTCAGCTTGGCGCCTTCAAATTTGTCCGGGTTGGCCTTGTAATAATCCTGAATTTCCTGCTCTGACGGATTGCGGTACTGTTCCGCCAGTTGGTTGCGGTAAAGATCGCCCAGCGTTTTCATCCGGAGAACACGCATTACCTCAACGAACGCAGGAGTATTCTCTATGCCCGCAGCCTTGGCGGCTTCTGAAAATATCAACAGCTCCACGTAGGATTGCCCCAGATTCCGCCGCTGCGCCGGGGTTACAGCCTGGTTATTCGTGTTGAAGGCCTTCACCAGATTGTCAAACTGCTGCCTGGTTACGGTCATTCCGCAGTCACTCGTGGAAGGCACCTTGTTGGTTACAGCTGCGCCATTTTCCGCGGGGCAAAGGCCTTTAATGCTGATCACCGGCGCTTCTGGCGGCAGATCGGCTACTGGCGTTTCATCGCGCTTCAACAAGGATGGAGGCGTTCCCTGTGGCGTCGCTGTCGGGCTCGCTGAAGGGGCCTTTGTT
>DATBVH010000653.1:0-2768 GCA_036515395.1 Candidatus Angelobacter sp. | reverse complement strand
CAGGCATACGAGCGCGCCCAGAGTTGCGGTGCGTGGAGTGAGAAGCAGAATGCCGCCCAGAGTTTCAGCGCAACCGGTGAAAATCTCATAAGAATGAGAAGCTCCTACCGATGACCAGAGCACCGCCATAGGAGAGAAATTACCGTAAGGCTCCAGAAGCCGCGTGAGATGGGGAAACGGCATCTGCAATGGGATGATTTTGTCGAGCCCGTAAAGAAACATTTCCGAAGCCAGCATGAAGCGCATTGCCAGCCGGAACCACTTGTGGAACATGACGTAATTTTCCCGACGACGGTCAAGAATAGACCATACACAGGTAATCAATGCCGCCATGACAAGCAGGCAAAAGGCAAGCACCCAATCGAATGTTTTGTCACCGCTACCGCTGCCGGTGTAAACGAGTTCGTGCTTAATGCGAAAAATGTGAGTAGCGGTCCAGAATGTGATGTGCCGCAAAGGCCAGTGTGCAGATAACTCCGGAATGTCTATTTTCGGGATGGGAAACAGTCCACCCAGGATCTGATTGCTCAAGGCGAAAAGCGTGAAATAAGCAACACAGAATCGAAAGGCAATGCGGGGAAGAAGGCCCCAGCGTTCTTTGGGGACAGCAGATTCCTGTTCCAGAACCTCCGCTGGCTGGAGCGTTGAATCCAGGGCAACTTGCGCGTGATCTGCCAAAAGACACCTCCCGATATCTGTTCAATCGGCTGCTGAAATGTGCTGATATTATGCCATCCCCCGAACAGCTTTCAATCCTGGGACGAATTGCACGATCGGCGAAGTTCCGGCATCTATGCCCGCGTCTGATACTATGCTGCCGCTATGAAAATCTGCCTTTCACTGCTTCTGCTCTTTCCTTTGGCCGGCTTTGCCCAATCCCGTCCGGTGCCCGCGGGCGATGAAACACAACAACTCCTGCAAGTGTTGGCAGACGCTCCCGGGCCTTCCGGCTTTGAAGAGCCGGTACGCAAGATCATGGTGGAGCGCATGAAGCCGCTTTCGGAAAAGTTGAGCTATGACGGCCTGGGATCGGTGATCGCCGTGCAGGGCTCGAGCGGCCCGCGCATTATGGTGGACGCGCACATGGACGAACTCGGCGGCGTGGTGCGGCGCGTGAGCAATGACGGTTATCTCACCATGCAGATGCTGGGCGGCTGGCTGGACCAGGCATTGGTGGACCAGCGCTGGACGATTATCGGATCGAAAGGGCCGGTACGTGCGATCACGGGCATTCGCGATATTCACATTGTGCCGCAGGAAGAGCGCACGAAGGTCTATCCACGTGAATCGATCTTTCTGGATGTAGGCGCGAAGAACGCAACTGAAGTTGCGGCGATGGGGCTTGAGGCGGGTGATCCCGTGGTACCGGACGCGCCGTTTGCCGTGATGAACGGGACCCAAAATTATCAAAACCAGAATTACCTGGGAAAAGGCTGGGACGACCGCGTGGGCTGCGCCGTGGTGATTGAAGCCATGAAGAAGCTGGCGCACGCGCCGCATCCGAACCAGATTTTCTGGGTGGCAACGGTGCAGGAAGAGATCGGTGTGCGGGGAGCACACACCTCCAGCGAAATTGTGAAGCCGGAGATCGGAATTGCCATTGAAGGCGGCGTCACGCGCGATGCGCCCGGAGTGCACCCGGAAGAGGCGCAGGAACTCCTGGGCGGCGGACCCGCAATTTTTCTTTATGATTCCAGCGCGCTGCCAAACTTGAAATTTGTTTCGCTGATCAAGCAGACGGCAAAAGAAAAATCCATTCCGCTACAAAGTGACCTGATTCAGGGCTATGGCGACGATTCGTCAGAGATGCAGAAGAGCAACGGCGGGGCGCCCACCGTGAACATGGTGGTCCCGGTGCGCTACACGCACTCGCACAACGGCATCATGAATCGCGGCGACTTCGACAAGATGGTGGACCTGCTGGTGGCCGTGCTGCAAAAGCTGGACGCCAAGACCGTGGCAAATCTGAGAGACTTTACGCCGCAATAGGATCAGCCGCGAATAAACGCGAATCGAATGTTGTTGATCGGTCGTGACATTAATACCACTCTCCTAAGCATACCTAACCCTTTCAAAAAAAATTCTTGTCGACTCTGCTTCCTATTGTCACATTATAGGAGTCTAATGGTTCATATAGTTTACCTATATGACTGAACAAAACCGCAAAAGTGACGTCTGGCAAGGCACGATGGCATTGATGGTGTTGAAAACACTGGAGGCCATGGGACCGCTGCATGGGTACGGGATCGCCCGGCGCATCGAGCAGATTAGCGGCGACCGCCTGTCTTTGAATTACGGCAGCATTTATCCCGCTTTGCTGCGGCTGGAGCAGGAGCGGGCGATTGTTTCCGAATGGGGCATGTCAGAGAACAATCGCAAAGCCAAGTACTATCGGCTCACGGCGGCAGGCCGCAAACAGCTCAGGCAGGAAACAGCGGATTGGCAGGAAGCGTCAGCGATCGTGGCCCGGTTTCTGGCGGCAAAGGAATCTTTATGAAGGCATTGTGGCGAGTGTGGGCGCGCGTGACCGGACTGTTTCGCAAGGACCGGCAAGACCACGAAATGGCGCAGGAGTTTGAATCGCATTTGCAACTGCACATTGACGATAACATCCGAGCAGGGATGAATCCGGAGCAGGCCAGACGTGCGGCGCTGGTGAAATTCGGCGGCATGGAGGCAGCAAAGGAATCCGTACGCGAAACTTCGCGGTTGATGTGGATTGATACTGCAGTCCGTGACATGCGCTACGCGCTCCGTGGATTGCGCCT
>DATBVH010000652.1:0-4606 GCA_036515395.1 Candidatus Angelobacter sp. | reverse complement strand
AAAGTCTGAGTTAAAAGTTCCAAAACACGAAATAGTTTAGTGGCGATACGGCAGAAAAAGGCTCTCGCAGGAGCTAAAGCCCGATCAAGTTATTGCAATTGACGGCACGAGTAAACTCGTGCCCTGACACTTGTCTCGCTTGCGTGGATGCGATGTGGATGGGAAAAGGGCAAGGGCCACAACCGGGGGCGACTCCCCCCATCACGCGAAAATCGCGCGAGCTGGGGACCCCGCGCTGTGCACACGAGGATCGAAGATGAAAATAGCTTTTCAAAATCGATTTGTTCGTGGGCATTTGTTTGTCAAGATGTACTAACTCCACAGTCGTGCCTCGTCCTAAAAGTTTATTGATTCACGATGTGTTTTTCGCTTATAGTTCGCAAAGGTTTCAGGACGGGAGCGGCGCCGGATGAAGCCGGTAGTGAGGCAAATAGAAATTAGCCAAAACTGCCCGGGAGACCCGAATCGGTAAATCCAAAAGGGAAACCGGATCGGCGATCCAAAAAGGCCAGCAACCATGCGATCTAGTGGGCCCATCGTTAGGGTCACAGTGAGCATCCTCAGGGAAAATGCCAAAATCGCCAAAATTGCCAAGCAAGAATTGGCAATTTTGAAGCCCTTCTGCGATACGAGACACACAGTTACCAGCTATGAGCCATTTGGCTTTTAGCTCCTGCCCTTGTGTTTTTGGCTGCTTCAAAGCTGCACATTCAAAAAAATTTATTGATCACGAGGCCCTTTGCGGCCTTTGAATCAAGGAGAAGCCCATGAGCAAAGAAGAGGTTATAGCTGCTATACAGGAGTCGGCGGCGCGGTTGGGGCACGTCCCGACCTTTACCGAAGTGCGGCGGACCATGAAGATGAGCAAGCATGAGATCCGGAAGCACTTTTTAACTTATTCAAAAGCGCTGAGCGAATGCGGACTGCAAAGGACAGGTCCGGGCTATGAAGCCGACGCGACGGAGCTATTTAAAGACTGGGCAGGGCTGGTGCGCAAGCTGGGCAAGCTGCCGACGATGGCCGAATACGAAATGCACGGCAGCTACAGCGTGAGGCCGCTGATTCGCCGGCATGGCGGGTGGGTGAATGTGCCGGCAGGGCTGATGGAGTTTGCCCGCGAAGAACGGCTCGAAGGGGAATGGGGCGATGTGCTGGACGTTATTGCGCGGCATAAGGAAGAGGAAGCGGATGGAAGACGGACGTCCGGCAGCACGAACGGCCAGCCTTTGAAACCCAGGATATTGAAAGACAGGCCGATCTATGGGCGTCCAATGATAGACATGGCGCTGGGGCTGGCGCCGACGAACGAAATGGGCGTGGTGTTTCTGTTTGGCACGGTAGCCAAAGACCTGGGCTACATGGTGGTGAGGGTGCAAGCAGAGTTTCCGGATTGCGAGGCCTATAGGCTGATCGACCCGGAACGCTGCCAATTAATAAAAGCGGAGTTCGAGTTTGAAAGCCGGAACTTTTTGGCGCACGGCCATCGGATAGATGGCTGCGATTTGATTATTTGCTGGAAACATAATTGGGAAGGGTGTCCGCTGGAGGTGCTGGAGCTGAGCAAGGTGATGGGGAAACACCTACCACTGAGGCACGGAGACACGGAGAACAGCGGAAAAATCTGATCGCTGATTAACGCTGATAACACTGATCCGGAAGGCCCAAAATCTTACCACGGATGGACACGGATCGGACGGATGATCACGGATTGGGAAGAGCCAAATCTTCACCGCGGAGACGCGGAGGCGCGGAGAAAAACCGGAGGAAAATCTGATCGCTGATTAACGCTGATGACACGGATCGGCAGATCGGGTGATCTGGTGATCGCGCGTGATCGGGTGATCGGAAAAAACGGGAGTAAATCGCGTTGTTGTTGGCCCCAAGGCGACGGCGGAGCAGGTCCCTCGGGTCCTATTTTGGCTGCTGAAGAAAACGCAGCCAAATTCACGGACCTCTCGGGATGGCAAATCGTTGGAATTAGCGGTATTTCGGAGGACACTGAATATTCGCACGCTGGCAGCGATATGGAAATCTGTAGGAAAGCCGAGATCCAGTGTCGGCCATAAAGTGAGCAAAAGAGCTAAGAACCGAAAGCCAAAGCCACAAGCAGCGAAAAGTCACCCAGCCCAAGAGCTAAAAGCCAAAAGCCGAGGGCCAGACTTCGGCTGATGGCTGACTGCTAATTGCTAAGTGCTCCTTCTCAGGCAACCAAAGCTCCGGGAAAACGCTTCCATGTCTAGTCACATGGGATTCACAGCGAGCCGGTCGCGGGGGAACGAGCAAGCCCTTATCTATAATGAAGCCGGAAAGAATGAAGCCGGGCAAAAAGCAATCGGAAAAGATGAAGCTCTGCGCAAGGCAATACGCCGCGATGGAGCCCGGAATCGGAGCAGGCAGGGCGAGCGGCTGAAGGAACTGAGTTCGAAAGACAAGGAATCTGGGAAGGAAACAAGCCAGGAATCGAGTAAGGGGCTGGGCCAGAACTGGAAGGGATCGGACCAGATAACAGGCCGGAAATCGGGCCAGGACCAAAACAAGAATCAGAAGGAATCAGGGCAGAAACCGGGTCAAAATCAGAGTCAGAATGAGAAGGAACCGGGGGTCGGCAAGCCTTTTATCGTAGCGCGTGCAACCCGGGTGGACAACGAAGCAGCTACAAAGCCGCATCCAAAGGAAGAGCGGCCTCAAAAGGTCAAATTGACACAAGCAAAAAAAGTAATCGCATCCGGAATGACCGAAGCCGAAGCGATTGACAGAGCTAAAGCCGGTGATGCGGAAGCGTTTTCCGGGCTGTACGGGCTCCACAAACGCCGTGTGTATTCACTGTGCCTGCGCATGACAGGCAATACGGCCGAAGCGGAAGACCTGACGCAGGAAGCGTTCTTGCAGCTGTATCGCAAGATTGCGACGTTTAGAGGCGAGTCAGCGTTTTCAACGTGGCTGCATCGGCTGGCAGTGAACGTGGTGCTGATGCACCTGAGAAAGAAAGGCCTGCCGGAGATTTCTCTGGATGAGGCGCTGGAACCGCAGCATGAAGATGGGCCGAAGAAAGATATCGGCGCACGGGACAATGTGTTGGCGGGGTCAATTGATCGGGTGAACCTGGAGCGGGCAATAGAAAGCCTGCCGCCAGGATACAGAATTATCTTCGTCCTGCATGACGTTGAAGGCTATGAGCACAACGAGATTGCGGAGATGATGGGATGTTCGATAGGAAACAGCAAGTCGCAATTGCACAAAGCGCGCATGAAGCTGCGCGACCTGCTGAAACTCAGTAGAGCCGAAAAGGCCGCCCGCAGGTAAACAGAATGCCTAGCGGCTGAGAGCAAGACCGAATCCATAACGCGGCGAGTCGATTCGGGCAAGAGAAAAGAAAACGCTGCGAGACCGAGGCCCGAAAGCAAGACGCGTTTTGGGTTCCCCTTGAAAGCGAGTTGGGAGAGGATGAAGAAAATGAATTGCCAGCAGTTCCAGGAAACACTGCCTTATATCATCGAGCACGGTGGCGGGGGCGAGGATGAATCGCACCTGCAGGAGTGCGAGTCTTGTGCGTCGTTGGTGCAGGACCTGCGCTATATCGCGGAACAAGCAAAACTGCTTTTGCCCATGCACGATCCGAATCCGCGCGTATGGAACAATATTGAGCAATCTCTGCACCGAGAGGGATTGCTCCCGGAGGGTCGAATGCCCCGGCTGGGGCATACACAGAAAAACTCGACCTCCCAAGCACAAGCGAAAAGCTGGACGCCCCTAGGCTGGGCGCTCGCTCTTACGGCGGTAATTCTTTTTGCCGTTGTACTTACCAACTACAAACCAACGCCCTTGCAGCAGACCCCGTTGACGGCGCAAAATAGCGCTGCGGATTCCGCACAATTTAATTCTGACGATCAGCAGTTGATCAGCCAGCTTTCGCAGCAGTCGCCGGAAGCGCAGCGCGCCTATGAGGCAAGCCTGCGCGACGTAAATGCTTATATCGCGGACGCTGAGCAGGCTGCCAAGAGCGATCCCAGTGACGCATCCGCGCAGGCGCTGTTGCAGAATGCGTACGAGCAAAAAGAAATGGTGTACCAGATGGCGACCGCCCGTTCGTTACCCTGAACGGATGAGGAGGCAGTAACCAGGCCATGAATGCTAACACCGCAACACGCGCACTGCTGTTTGCTGCCGCGAGCTTCGGCATTTGTCTTTGCGCGGCCCATGCCGCCAATACGCGCAAGGAAGCCCGCATTGACATTGCTCCTGGCGGCACCGTCAATATTGTCAATGGCGGCGGCTCGATTACCCTGCATTCCGGCGCCGGACACCAGTTGCTCGCTACCTATACAGTTCACTCGGCAAAAGTTGAAGTTGATCAAAGCACCAGCGCCAACAAGCAGCGCGTGGAGCTTCTCACTCACGCCCTCCCCGGTGAGAAGCCCACGGCTGATGAAGCAAAGGTCGACTATGACGTAACCGTTCCTACCGGCGTTTCCGTGAACGTAACCAGCACTTCTGCGCCGATCACAGCCGATGGCATCAACTCAGACATTGGATTGTCGTCTGAAACCGGGCAGATCACCGTTCATAACGTTGCAAGGTCCCACGTAAACGTTCGCAGCATGACTGC
>DATBVH010000651.1:0-2931 GCA_036515395.1 Candidatus Angelobacter sp. | reverse complement strand
TGCCTGCAGCCGGTGAAATCGTGATTTTTGACCGTAGCTGGTATAACCGCGCAGGAGTGGAACGGGTAATGGGATTTTGCTCTGAGGACCAGGCGCAGAGATTTCTGCAGGCGACGCCCCTGGTGGAAAAGACCCTGACGGATTCCGGTATTACTTTGCTGAAATACTGGCTGGAGGTGAGTCCCGAGGAACAGACGCGCCGCCTTGAATCGCGCATTGAGGATGGCCGCAAGCTTTGGAAGTTAACGCCGATGGACTTGAAGTCATATAGCCGCTGGTACGACTATTCAAAGGCCCGCGACGAAATGTTTGCCGCCACAGACACGCATTTCGCGCCATGGTACGTGGCGAATGCCGATGATAAGAAGCGGGTGCGCCTGAACATCATCACCCATTTACTCAGCCAGATACCCTACGAGGAACTTCCACGCGAGAAAATAAAGCTGCCCAAGCGGCAAAAGGCCGACGGATACAGGGACCCGGACTTTCCGCATAAGTATGTTCCTGAAAAGTTTTAGATCGGTTTCTTAGGCATATTTCACCGGGCAGGTCAAAATCCCCCTGAATTGGCAGGGATTTTACCGCCTTTACAACTCTCAATTGGAACTGTGCTCTGAATTTGGCATCAAATACTTTGTGCCGCTTCTCATTCTGCTCTCATTAGGCTCATGGTTGGAACGCCTGGGTGGTCTTGGGCTGATCCTGCTGGGTCTGGCCGATAATTCGGTTGTTCCCATGCCCGGAAGCATGGACGCGCTCACCATTGTGCTCTCCGCCCACCAGAAAAGCTGGTGGCCTTATTACGCCATCATGGCGACCATCGGCGGGATCGTTGGGGCCTATGTGACCTATGGACTCGGCTTCAAGAGCGGCGAACAGGCCCTGGAGAAGAAACTTCCTAAAAAAAAGGCAGAGAGAATTTACAGGTTATTCAAAAAGTACGGTTTCGGGAGCCTGTTTGTGCCGGCGCTGCTGCCTCCTCCGGTGCCTTACTCGCCGTTCCTGATTGTCGCTGGCGCGCTGAAATATCCCAAGCGAAAGTTCCTGGTGGCAGTGGGAACGGCCCGCGCTATCCGTTATGGGCTGCTGGCATGGCTGGGATCGATGTACAGCAAACAGATTTTTGGCTTCTTCCACGCCTATTACAAACCGCTCTTCTGGACTCTGATCGGGCTGGCCGTGATAGGTGGGATTGCCGCCGCGTGGTGGACGTGGAAGCGCAAAAGCGAAGGTAAGCCGGTAATCCCGGACGCCAAGGAGCCCAGCACGAGAACAGCCTAGATACGCTCTATTCCTTGAGGTGCAATTCCCCCGTCTTGCCATTAAAAAATGTTTTGTCGTCAGCGTGCTCCGCCATGAACTTTTGCAGTTCCTGCGTACTCGCTGTGATGACCACATCCGTATTTTTACCTTCACCCAGCAGCGTACTGGGCAGCTTCACAATCCCTGCCTGCACGGCTTTTCGAAAATCATCATCATCGATCCAGTCCAAGTGAAGGGTCTTCTCTTTCCTTACCACCTTGAGAATCCAATGCGCGCGGCGAAGGTGCGCAGCAATCTTGCCGCCGGAATCAGGCGCTCCGCTGCTGAATTCCAGATAAGCTGCTTCTCCCAGCTTCAGCAAGGCAGGTTCTATCGTCGGGCCTTCTTTACCGGATTTGACCTGAAGAAAGTAGGGAGCGGATTGGGGATCAAAGCTCTCCTGGACCACATCCAGAAACAAGTGTTCGTTCAGTTTCACCAGCCGGGCGTGGTATACGGTTTCTTCAAGACCTTCAAGTCCTTGTTCTTGTCCGTCATAACCAAAAGGTAGCTTTTCTTGCCGTCCTGCTCCCTCGCCATAATTTCCAGTCCACCCTCTTCACCTTTATCCGGGCCAACCCAGGAACCAAGCAGTGATTCATCGAATGCAGCGTCCTTATCTGTGTACAGGGGATTCAGTGAATCCACAGGGACGCACCCAGTCAGGCACGCCAGCAGCGCGAAAAAGACAAGATGTTTCTTGTTCATGCCGAGCATTGTAGACCAGTTCGAATCGCCGGAAATCGGAATTTTCAACCGCAAAGAGACGCAAAAAACGCAAAGAGGAACCGGTTCAACGCAGATCCCAGAGAAAATGGGTTTCCTAATTCAGATCAGCAGGGTTATCTTGCCTCTGCGCCCTCAGCGATCTCTGCGGTAATTTTATCCTTGCGTTCTTCGCGCCTTTGCGGTGAAGCTGCTCCGGCATTTGGCTGATTGCTGAGCGCTGAATGCTAAAATAAAGGTGTTCATGTCCCTGACCAAACAACAAGCGCTGGACCTTTTCCGCTCGGACGACCTGATCGGCCTGGGTATGGAAGCCGATTCGCTGCGCCGCAAGCTGCATCCGGAAGGCGTGGCCACCTACATCATCGATCGCAATATTAATTACACCAACTTCTGCACCGAATACTGCACCTTCTGCGCGTTTTACGCTCCGGTGAAAGGCCCCGGACGCGCCAAGGGCTACGTGCTGGAGATGGAAACGATCTATGACAAAATCCGCGAGACCGTAGAGCTGGGCGGCACCGGCGTACTGATGCAGGGCGGGCTGCATCCGGATTTGAAGATTGAGTGGTATGAGGAGATGCTGCGCGGCATCAAGCAGCGCTTTCCGCAGATTCATCTGCACTGTTTTTCCGCGTCAGAGATTATCCACTTTGCCGATGTCAGCGGGCTCTCGATTGAAGAAACCATCATTCGCCTGCGCGCAGCTGGTCTCGACTCCATCCCCGGCGGCGGCGCGGAAATTCTGGACGACGAAGTCCGCTACAAAATCGCGCGTCTGAAATGCCTGACCGACGATTGGCTTAACGTCCACCGCACGGCGCACAAGCTGGGCATGCGCACCACAGCAACAATGATGTTTGGCGTAGGAGAGACCTTTGAGCACCGCATCAACCACTTCCA
>DATBVH010000650.1:0-3984 GCA_036515395.1 Candidatus Angelobacter sp. | reverse complement strand
GGAGCGCCTGGGTTCGCGGAAGAAAATCAGTACGGCAAAAAACATCAGGAAGACGCTGCCCGCCGCGACACGGAATACATTTTCCACGCTCATGTGGCGATGCACCCATGAAGCCACGAACGGTCCCGCAGCCCCGCCAATATTCACCAGCGTGTAATAGATTGAGTACCCAATCGAGCGAACGTTTTCTTTCGATGCGCGTGCCGTGGTGCCAACCACCGCGGGTTTTACCAGAGCAATGCCCAGCGCAGGCAGTGCCAGAACCACGCTCACGAGGACAATCAGCGGCATGTGATCACGAACGGGCCCAAGCCACGATGAGCCGAGCGATCCCAAGAGGAAATACGAGCAGCTAAGGATCAGGTACGCCAGTGAAAGAGCGCGGCGAAATCCCAATCGGTCCGCAACCGTGCCACCAAAAGCGGCCATGAACCAAACCAGACCGCCGAACAATCCTGTAAGGCTGCTGGCCTGCTGCACGGGAAACATCAGCGCCTCATGCAGATAGCGCGCCAGCGAAGCGAACGCGGCGTAATAGGAAAGCCGTTCAAAAAGCTCAGTGACGTTGGCGACCCAGAATGGCCGTTCAAAGCCGGTCTTTATCTGCTCCAGGCGTTCAGAAAAGGACAAGATGTTCTCCTTGGTCGGCAAATTTCAAATTTGAAATTTAAGATTTCAAATTTTCGCCAGCCTCTGCTCTGCTGCTGACTTACTCACACCCGCGATCCGTATTACTTTATTTCGGCTGGTTTCACCGCTGGCTATGGTAACGGAGGAGCGCGGAATTGCAAACAAATCCGCAAAGAATTCAATCACCGCCTGGTTGGCTTTGCCTTCGACCGGCGGCACTGTCAGCGCAAGCTTGAGTGCATCACCCACTACTCCGGTGATGGCATTCTTGCGCGCGCGGGGATGGACCTTTATGGCAAAGGTGATCCCTTTTGCACCTTCATGGATGGGGATCATGCGGGCGTTGGCCGGGCGCCCTGGGGTCTAATCCCAAAGACGGCTGTGCCAACGCGTACGCAGGTCGATCCTTCTTCTATGGCGACTTCAAAATCATGCGACATGCCCATGGAAAGCACGTCCATTTGGATCCCTAGCAGTTTGCGCACAACGATCTGGTCACGCATATCGCGCAGCAGGCGGAAGTAAGGTCGTGCGCCTTCAGGATTTTCAGTGAATGGCGGCACAGTCATCAGTCCGCGAATCTGTAAGCTTTCAAGCTGCGGCGCCGCGCGAAGCAGATTTTCCAGCTCCGGAGAATCGAGAGTTATTCCGGCTTTGCTTTCTTCCTGGCCGACTTTGATTTCGATCAACACATCAAGCTTCTTACCGGCTTCCGCTGCGGCTTGATTTAGTTTTTCCGCCAATCGTACTGAATCCACAGAATCGACGGCGTGAAACCCTTCTGCGGCTTTCTTCGCCTTGTTGCTTTGCAGATGGCCGATCAGGTGCCATTCAGCATTTTTCAATTCGCTCAGTGCGCCGGACTTCCCTTCAAATTCCTGCACACGATTCTCGCCAAAAACTCGAAGCCCCGCAGCGTAGGCTTCTTTGATCCGCTCCGGTTCCACGGTCTTGCTGACAGCCATAAGTGTGATCGAGCCAGGATTGCGACCCACACGCGCCGCTGCACGGGCAATGCGCTCGCTGATCTCGGCAATGTTGTCAGCGATCGACATGGAAGGATTATAGGAGATCAACCTACCACGGAGGCACTGAGACACGGAGAAAAGCGGAAAGGTTCAAAGAACTTACCGCTGATCAACACGGATTATCGCGGCGAAAATCCGCGTTCATCTGCGGTAGGCTTTTGTTTTCTCCGTGCCTCAGTGTCTCCGTGGTAGGTTTTAAGGCTTTACCGCAGGTCCACGCCCACCACGTCCGGCATGCGCCGCGCCAGCGAGCGCAGCATCTGCGGAATAGCGGCTTCCCAGAAAGACCATTCGTGCTGGCCGGGAAATTCGGTCATCTCATAAGCAATGTGGCGCTTGCGCAGCAGGTCAGCGAATTGATGGTTGCCGATAATCGTGTCATCGTCCGTGCCGCAAGCCATAAAGATAAAAGTGGTGTGCTGCGTTTCGGCTTTTTCGGCCAGCAGGAAAACGTCGTTTTCTTTGCGCGTCTTACTGTCAGCCGGACCAAAGATGTCAGCGAAGCCAAAGCTCTTGAACGCCTTGTCATACTCCGGATCGCGCGGAGCCGTGACTGCGCCGCTCAGGCTCCCGGCAAAGAAAAACAGTCCGGGATACTTCAGCGCAAGATTGATGGCCGCATAGCCGCCGCTGGAGATGCCGGCAATCGCGCGAGCATCGCCGCCGTTGATGCGGAAGCGTTCGCCCACATCGGTAAGAACGTCCTGCAGAAAATAGTCTTCCCACTTTTCTTTAGGATTGGTGGCTGAGTTGATATACCAGGAGTTCTCACCTTCAATCGATACAGCGATAAGCTGGTAGCGCTCCAGGTCGCGAGTGAGGTTGGAGTGCGCCTCAAAGCTGCGGTAATGTCCGGTGAGTCCGTGCAGCAGGTAGAGCACGGGATAGCGATTTTCCGTGGTGAAGTAATCCTTGGGCAACACCACCCGATACTGCATTTCTCGCTGCAGGGCCTTGCTGAAGAATTTCACGTCCTGTACGCGCTTGTTGCTCTCAGATTGCGCGGCGGCGGCGGGGCTTGCGGCTGTAAGTGCTGTCGAAGGCGAAGCAGATCGGGTTTGAGCCTCCACAGAAGCGCCCGGGCCAACCATCGCGGCGCACAGGCAAATTACCGCAAACAAGCGTGAACGAGAAATTTTGGGCATAGGCAAGAGACGGCAGAACGCAGAGAATGTTAGCAGAGTCTAAGAAGAGCTCTTACCGCGAAGGACGCGAAGCCAAAAACCTTCGCGACCCTCGCGATCGTGGCGGTAAATTACTTTTCTTCCAGGGGTTTGCGGGCGAAATAGAAGAGCGATCCTGCCAGCACGATAAACATCAAAGCTGCAAGCCACTGTGCATCGGCCAGATAGGGAATTCTCCTGCTCAATGACAAGACAGCGTCAGGGATCCAGTTCTTAATCGCCATGTATTTAACGCCGATTCCCAGAAGACCCACAATGCCGCCGGCTGCGATCAGGCCGCTGGCGTAGAGCGAGCCGGGGCTTACTTCGCTCTCTTCGGCATGTTCTCCGGCTTTGCGCGCAGCGCGCTCTACTAGCCAGCGCACCAGGCCGCCGCAGAAGATTGCCAAAGTGGTTGAGATCGGGATATAGAAGCCTACGGCAAACGACAGCGAGCGGATTCCCAGAATCTCGACTCCAATCACCAGAAAGACTCCCAGTAGGATAAGCCCCCAGGGCAGCTTGTGAGTAAGGATACCGTTGATCACAGTGGCCATCAGGCGCGCCTGCGGGGCGGCAGCGTTGCGGCTGCCGATTCCATGCACCCACTGGACTTCGATCTTGCCGGACGGAGGGTTGTAAAAATAACTGCCGTCAGGGATCACCGAAGAGTTGAGCGCATTTACCACGGTCATTCCCTGAACAGAAACTCGCTGTCCGCTGGGCTTGCCATCAGCGCCGGTAATAGGGACCTCTGTGCGGTCGAAAGCCGTATTTCCCGCAACGCTGACGCCTTGAGGCAGGCTTTGAATATTGAGTGGAATATTAGCAGTCTGGAATTCCTCCAGAGTCTTATCCATGCCCTTGAGTGTGAAGCCAATCGCGACCACCGAAACGGCCACGCCGATGATGAGCGCAAGTTGCTGCTTGGCCGGCGTGGCGCCTACGAGAAAGCCAGTCTTCAAATCCTGCGAGGTGTTGCCCGCGTTAGCTGACGCAATGCAAACTACGCCGCCAATGCTGATGGCCAGCGCGAAGAACGCGGGGGCGGTCCATCCCATGACCAAAAACATGGCGCATGTAGCCATGAGAGTGGCAATAGCCATGCCGGAAATGGGATTTGAAGACGTGCCGATCAATCCTGTGATACGGGAGGAGACGGT
>DATBVH010000649.1:0-6311 GCA_036515395.1 Candidatus Angelobacter sp. | reverse complement strand
GCGGCGATGATTATCACGCCATGTGGATCGACCCAGGCAATCCGCAACGAATGATTTTTGGCAGTGATCAGGGTGCAGGCGTCAGCGTGGACGCGGGCCACACATGGAGCAGTTGGTACAACCAGCCGACCGCGCAGTTCTACCACGTGGCCGTGGACAATGATTTCCCTTACCACGTTTATGGCGCGCAGCAGGATAGCGGCAGCGTCTTTATTCTCAGCCGCAGCAATGATGGCGCTATCACTTTTCGCGATTGGCATCCTGCCGGCGCGGGTAAGAGCGGCTACATTGCGCCCGATCCTTCCGATTCCAACATCATTTATGGCGGCGGCACGTATGGAGAACTGTTCCGTTATGACCGTCGCACCGGTCAGGCCCAGGTGATTGCGCCCGATGCCATCCGCAACTTCGGTGAAGCGCATCCTGAGCACCGTTATACATGGACATCGCCGGTAGTGTTCTCTCCGCAGGATCCGCACACGCTTTATTTTGGATCACAATATGTTTTGCGCAGCACCGACCGCGGCAATAGCTGGGAAAAGATCAGCCCTGATCTTACCGGCACCGATCCTAAAGCATCTCAAGACGGGCCGCTCACAATTGAGAATGCCAAGGCCCGGGGTCATGGCGTGGTGTATACCATTGAGCCTTCACCGTTGAGCGCAGGACAAATCTGGGCTGGAACCGATACCGGGTTGATTCAACTCACCCGCGATAATGGCAAGACATGGAACAATGTCACTCCGTCAGGACTCTCTGATTGGAGCAAGGTCAGCATTATCGAAGCGTCGCATTTTATCGCCGGCACAGCTTATGCGGCCATTGATCGTCACCGGCTGAATGATATTGGTCCATACATTTACCGCACGCACGACTTCGGCAAGAGTTGGACGCGAATCAACAACGGTATTCCCATCGGTGCGTACGTGCGCGCTGTCCGCGAAGATCGCGTCAAGAAGAGTTTGCTTTTCGCCGGCACCGAACTCGGCGTTTACTTCTCCATCAACGATGGCGACTCATGGCAGCCGCTGCAACTCAATCTGCCGGTTTCACCGGTGCATGATCTGGTGATCAAAGACAACGATCTGGTGGTCGCCACCCATGGCCGGGCGTTCTGGATTCTCGATGACATCTCGCCTTTGCGGCAGCTCACGGACGAAATCAAATCAGAACCAGCGCATCTCTTCCAGCCTTCTGCCGCCATGCGCATCCGCGCCAGCACCCACGGCGACACGCCCTTGCCGCCGGAAGAGCCCGCTGGTGAGAATCCGCCGCCGGGAGCAATCTTCTACTATTACTTGAAGTCATCAGCGCAGGGTGAAGTAAAGGGTGAAGTAAAGCTTGAAGTGTTGGATGCAAAGGGCACCGTCGTGCGTTCGTATTCCAGCAAAGACCAGCCATTCCATCCTCCAACGCCGCCAGCATTTCCAATGTATTGGTTCAAGTCGGAAAACCTGCTCTCTCCCGCCGCCGGCATGCATCGTTTTCTTTGGGATGTTCGCTATTCTGCTCCTCCCGTCGCCCAGCCCGGATACAGCATGTTTACCGTCGCTGGCCGCGATGTCCCGCGCGAACCTTCAGGTCCGCAGGCGCTTCCCGGCTCATATCAAGTGCGGCTCACGGTGGACGGCAAAACCTACACGCAGCCGTTCAAGCTCACCATGGATCCACGGGTAAAAACCACACCGCAAGATTTGGAAAAACAATTTTCTCTGGAGCTAAAACTTGTCCAGACTTTGCAGCAGGCAAACCAGGCTGTGGAAGATATTCACTCCGCAGCCCAGGCCGGCAAGATCAGCGCCGAGGATGAAAAGAGACTTGCTGGCGTTCGCCGCCGCCGTGGTGAACCCGAACCGCAAGGCGCTCCTGGCCAGCAGCCCGCATTTGCTCAGGTGATCGGCAATTTGTCGCAACTCATTGTCACCATCGACAGCGCAGATGCAGCTCCCACAACCCAGGCATCTCAAGCAGCGCAGAAGAACTTGGCCCAGGCTCAGGCCCTGCTTCAGCAATGGGAGGCATTAAAGCGCAAATAGCATGCAGACGGCAGAGGTGGTCATCATTGGCGGCGGCATTGTGGGTTCCAGCATCGCCTGGCATCTTACACATGCCGGCTGCAAAAATGTGCTGGTGATCGAGCGGGAAAGTTCGCAGGGAAAAGGCTCCACCGGCAAGAGCATGGGCGGCGTGCGCGCGCAGTTTTCCACGCCCGTGAACATACAGATGTCGCTGTACTCAATTCCCTTCTATGCGAAATTTGAAGAAGTTGTCGGCTATCCCGCAGATTATCGACCGCAAGGCTATCTTTTTCTCGCAACCAAGGAGTCGCAACTCGCTTACCTGCGCGACAATTTTGCCCGCCAGCAAAAGCTCGGTCTCAGGACGGCGCGCCTGCTATCCGCCGATGAGATTCGCTCTATGCTTCCGCAGCTTCGTTCCGATGATGTGCTCGGCGGCAGCTTCTGCTCGACTGACGGTTTTGTCGATCCCTATAGTGTGATGAATGGCTTCATGGCGTCGGCCATTAAGCATGGCGCAACTCTGTGGAAGAAGACTGAGGTCACGGGCATAACCAGTGATCAGCAAGGCGCATTTCGCGTGGAGACGACACGCGGCCTGGTCTCAACTCGCACGGTCGTCAACGCCACAGGTGCGTGGGCGGCGCAAATCGCAAAATTCCTCGGCATTGATCTTCCGGTTGAGCCGCTTCGCCGTATGCTGGTGCCGTCCGAACCATTTTCTGATTTTCCCCACTCCTCGCCTATGGTCATCGACATGAGCACGGGCTTTCATTTTCGCCCGGAAGGCCGTGGCTTCTTGCTGGCATGGAACGATCCTGACGAAACACCCGGGTATAAAACCGATTTCGAGCCTTCCTTTATCGAGAAGATTCTTATACATGCCGCCGATCGCGTTCCCGCCTTTGAGAATCTTCCCATCAATCCCAAGCGAGCATGGGCTGGACTCTATGAGATGACGCCCGATCACCACTGCATCTTGGGTCCGGTTGCCGGCGTACCCGGTTTTTTCCTAGCCAACGGCTTCAGCGGACATGGGGTGATGCACTCACCCGCTACCGGCAAGATCCTGGCTGACCTGATCTTGCATGGAAAAACGCGTGTAGTTGATGATGTTTCCGTTTTGAGCCTTGAACGCTTTGCTCGCGGCGAACTGTTGCATGAAACCGCGGTGCTGTAGTGCCTTGCCTCTAATCCGCGCAGACAGACCGCTGATTAAAAACGGGTAGCCGCGAATTTCGCGAATGAACATGAATCAAAACCTAAAATATGATTCGCGTGTTTCGCGTTGATTCGCGGCTAAACCGGTCTAGGCTTCTTATCTCCATTGATCAGTGAAATCTGCGATATGCTTAGCTGAATACTAGGGCTACTGGTGCGCCGGATTCACTACTTGAAATGAATTGATGATCCGGTTCACGTCAGCCGGGCGCTTTCCCTTGTATCCAGCGCTGATGATGTAAAAGATTTTGTCGCCGCAATGGAAGCGGTGCAGGCTGCGCTGATCGGATGTTCCAGTCTCATACTCCAGGCCACGCAAACCGGAAAGTTCCACTTGTTTGAGTGTTCCCCGAATCACCGGCTCCCGGGGATCTTTGTTGCTATCTGCTTTGTCCCACAAGTCGGCCAGGGCCGTTTCGCAGTCCATCAGTCTGTGTACCGCGCGCAGGTTAAAGATGGTCCCGTCTTGCAGGCGAACGGTGTAGACGTGAATATGGCGGTCGCCCCCATCATTATGCGGTGTGGTCGGAGCAGGCAGGGTAATGGCGAACCCATCGTCGGGATAGACGTACGGTCTCCACTGCTGTGACGCTTGTTGTTTCGGTGCGCGTTTTTGCGCCGCGCTCTTCTGCGCGGGCGGCGCGATCAGCATTACACCAAGGATTGTGAAGACAATCGTTTTCATAGGCTGAGAACATCTTACCAGCCTGCGCCGCCTAACTTTCTGATGGTTAGACTTTCTGTGCCAAAGCGCTATCGAGTTTCTTCATCGCGTCTTTCAGAGCGTTCAGGCCGGCAAACTGCTTCGCCTCGACCTCTAGCTCGGAAGCCAGGTGATTACTCATGCGCGTAATACAGTGAATGCGCTCTTCAGTAATCATGGTGGAAAGCTCGCGGCTACCGCCATCCAGCCATTTCTCAACCTGCCAGCCGGTCTTGCGCGCGCTATCCACGGCATAGCGGAATTCGCTCAAAACGCGGCGATCCACCATCCCTGCGCTCAATAGCTGTTCCAAACGGTTCAACTCGCTGGTGATGCGGGCCACCTGATTGGTTACCTGTCTCGTGAAAGCCTGATTGGCTTCCTGAATTGCTGATTCCTTAATAACTGCGTCCGTCATTTCTACTCCGGAAGGTCATGTACCTTGTTTTTGTAGAGTAGTACACCTTCCGGCTTGGCCGTTAGTGACTTAGGTAACATGGCATCTAGTTGATATTGATTGGCGCGTCAGGCTGAACAGTAAGTGGCAACCGGCTTGGAGCTTGGCAAAGTCCGCGCCTGTGACTGTTATGCCCGTTACCGTTATTGCAGAAAGTATTTTTCCCAACGTTTTGGGGGCAGATTGTGTTGTCCTGGTGCCGGTGAGGCCGGTCTGGCGAACTGTGAGCGCCGCCCAAATCAAGATGTGGCAGCAGAAGCGGTGGCCACGAAGGCTGTGACGCGCATGACGATTTTCGGCCTTGTCCCATGCGGGCCCCCCTTATAGGCCACAATCTGCACATAAGTGCCGGCCTGGGGCATGATGTCGAGAGAATGGGAGTCGTTGTCGGGCATAGGAAACGATTTATACGCCGTAACGCCGCCGAGGTCCGGCCTTTTCAATGGACATGTCATTCAACTGTTTGCTGTTCGCGCCCTTCTCCCCTGACAAGATTTGCACCGTCACCTTCTTGACGCCCAACGCGTCAGCATTTCCGGGAACGTAAGACTTGGTGGAACTATGGCCGACTCCGGATACGTCGTGGTTGGTAGCGCCGCCCCTCCGCGCTCCAGCCGGCAGGCGGATCCGGCAACAGACCAGCTAGCTTCGACGACTTTCCGCATCCCAGCAGCAAAACACAAAAACCAGTAACAGCAAGCGTTTTAGCAGTCCTCATGGAACTCCTCTGCAGGGGGAATGGCCTGATCCGTATCATCAGTGTTTATCATTTATCAGTGGTAAGTTTCCAATGCCGGCGATTTTGGCAATGTCGCTCTGATCTGCGTTCATCGGTGTCAATCCGCAGTAAGGTTTTGCCTTGCGGCTAGTCCTCGTCCTTGTACTCTTCCGGCACATCGTCTTCAGGAAATTGCCTGGTGTGAACTTCACCCTGGTCGGCGTCGGGAGCATTTTCTACTCCGCTGACGGCTTCAGCTTCCATATACTGGCCCTCTTCCATCAGCTCTTCCACGCTTTCAGAATCGTCATAGCTTCTGCGTGAAAGTCCCTGCGTATCGCCGGACTGCCCGCCCGACTCGGGGCCCAGACCTCGACGTCCACTGGGAGTAATAGGATTGATCACTTCTGCGCGGCGACGCGTGGCTTTTTTAGCGACAGGTTTCTTTTTCATAACTGACTTCTTCTTTACCGTCGATTTCTTTCGAGCCGACTTGGTCTTCGCCGAGACCTTCTTTTTGGTTACTTGCTTCTTTTTATTTTTGGCACTTTTGGCAATTCTGGAAGCTTTGGCAATCTTTTTTGGAGTTGTTTTCTTCCTGTTGACAATCTTCTTTTTGCGCGCTGCTTTTTTCCTGGCCATAGGAAGAGTCTACCAAAACGTTAGCGGCTAGATCGCTCTTAACCCCTCTCGTTTTTTCCTTCCTCTGTGTTCCTTCGTGTCCTCTGCGGTTAAAGTTTTTGGTTTTTCAATCCTGGAATCGCCTACCCGCCTGATTCCACAATCACCACCAGCCGCATGGGCCCATGCGCACCCTGCACTAGAATCTTTTCGATATCGGCAGTGCGGCTGGAACCGCTGATCACGCAGGCATAAGAATTTTTCTCCAAGCGGCCGTCTGCGGTGGCATCGCGTAGCGCGGTTACGAGGTCGGGGACGAGTTGTTTTGCGAATGCATAAACAATATGAGTCGGCGCAACCACGGAAGCACCGCGTCCGCCGCCCGAGGCGCTCACAAAAATCGAGCCGGTCTGCGCGATCAAGGCATCGGCCAGCGTGATGGTGGCTTGTGATTGCTCACGCGGCCCTCCTTCGCTCGACCAGCGAATCTGGCGCTGAGAACCTGCCGCAGACATGAGCCGCCGCAAGGAAGAATCATCCTGCACAAAAATTTCTCCGGGCGGCAATGATTGC
>DATBVH010000648.1:0-4746 GCA_036515395.1 Candidatus Angelobacter sp. | reverse complement strand
GCCGCTGTTGACTGGAATTTCTCGCGCGTGTCCCCGCAGTTCCGAATTAGGGATGTCCACGACGATGCGGTCGGGGTGCGTCAGCTTCATGGTTCTGGCCGTCATCGGCCCGCTGCCGCTGATCTCGATGTTTAAGCCATCGCCGCCGCGGGCGACAGAAATCTTGCCAATACGCGTTGTCGCTCCGGCTCTTGGCGCAGCCGCGCTGTTCTGGTTCTTCACCTGAACGTCGCCCAGTTGCGAAACGGTGTCCGCGGCCATGGCGCTTACGCTGGCCAACAGAACAATTCCTAGCAGTTGCTTAAGCCTCATCACTTTGTCTCCCCGTCCCGGCGGCACTTTGCCACCGGTAATGCAGCAGCGTTTTCACGCCTGTCTTTTTTGTGACAAACTTCCCAGCCGCTCTATTCCGTCTACCTGACAGCTGGTGATCCCTTGGTTCGGCCCTTTTACTGCTTGCAATTTCCTGAGTGCAGATCTTTCCTGTTTCAAAGCAACTTCTTTTTTACGATGGCGGTACAAGCTTCTTTACTACTTCACGTGCGCTCTCGCGCCCTAAAGCATCTTTCACATACTCGCGAAAGATAATGGAATCGCTGGTGATCTTTTCCACGCTTCCCTGGAAAACCTGATCGTTCTCCCGGAGGAAATAGGTCTTCTTAATGCTGTTGGCAACCACTGCCATCATCTTGCCCGACGTATCTTTCACCGTGCCCTGCAACACCAGTTCAGGAATCACCAGACACCGCTTTCCGCTGGTGCAGTTCGGCGCGGGCCGGGTAATTCCGTCCTTGGAAACGATAGGACTCACGAATGGATCTCTGCGACCGTGCGCTCCAAAGGCCCTGACAGCAGGCTTCGGCTTCTCGGCTGCCTGGACTGCGGGAGCTTTCTGAACAGTTCCCGGAGCCGGCGCTTTGGCTGGCACTGTCACCGCTGGCTTGGCAATCTTGGCGTGGGCTGCTCCAGCATTCTTAGGTGCCGGCGTTGGCTTAACTGCGATTACAGCCGGTGCTTTTGCCGGCGGAGTCTTCTTGGCGCCCGTCTTTTTCGCGTCGGTTTTTTGCGTGGCGGCTTTGGTTCCTTCTTTCGCTGCCACCACTGGTGTGGGCGCGCCCTTTGCCTGAGTTCCGGCGGGCGAGAGCGGTTTTACCGGAGCGGTGCTCGTCTTTACCACGGGCTTGCTGGATGCGCCGGACGCGGTTCCGGTCTTTGGCGGCGGATCAGCCTTTGGAGAAGCAGCGCTACCGTTCGACGCCTTGGCTGGTGTTCCAGCCGGTGTCTTAGCGTCAGACTTATGACCGCTGCCGGCCGCTTTCTTCGCTGCCGGTTTGGCCGTGCCTGTTTTGCTGGCCGCTGCCGGAGTCGAAGTTGGTGAGGCCTGGGGGTGGCCGTTGGCGCCGGAATTCTGCGCCGTGGCCACCGTTGCCATGGCTGTTGCAAGCGCGAGAATTTGTATCAGCTTCATCTCAATTCCCTTTTGTGCACTCTTCATACTGAAAACTCTTTACGGCTTTGCCGTCGGCGACGGAGCTGGTTGCCCCGGCTTCGGCGGCCCTGCAGCCGGCATTTCTTCCGGTTCATGGCTAAAGAAAGTGGTTGCCGTACAGCTGGCCAGCACGGTTTCACCCGGTGCGTAAGTGTAAGAACCCTTCACTTTGGCCTCGCTTCCTTTCTTTGTGTTGCCCATCTGCATGTTGCCCACATTGACGATTCTTTCCAGTTCAGCCACACGCTGGAAGAAATTCAGCACTGAGTAATAAGGCCCGTCAATATCGATGGCAAACGGCACTTCGCTGTAGAACTCTTTGTTGCTCACCGGCATCGCGGTGTATCGCCGGATTTCTATGCCCGATGTCGCGGCCGTGTCATGCAGCAACTTGATGAACTGGTCCGCATCCTTGTCTTCAGGAACAATCCGCTTCTGGATTTCCAGCTGCTGCTGCAGGATCGCCATGTTGCGGTTCACCTCGGCCAGCTTGGGCTCAAACATCTTCAGCGTCTCGTTCTCCGCCTTCTTTTCCTTGATCTTGGCGTCAAGCTGTTGGTTCGCCTGATACATAGGATTGAAATAGATGTAGTAGTAGGCTGCGCCCACCATGGCCGCGGCAAGGAACAGGATTCCTGCCCGCGCCCCTAACGACATTTCTCCGAATTTAGCCATATAAAACCCGTCCCCGTGGATAACTGCTGTTACGAAACTCTCTGGGATTTCACCTTGAACCCAGGGTTCATTTCACAAATCAGTTCAAACTTGAATGCCTGGACTTCCTTTACTGCGTTGTCCTGGGCTGTTTCTTTGATCTCGACCGTCCTGAACGCGCCGGTTTTCCTCAGGTTCGACATCAGGTCGGCCACGGAATTCGGGCTTAACGCCATTCCGGTAAAGTTCAGCGTCTTGCCATCATTGGTCATGGTTTCAAGCCAGACCGCGTCAGTGCTGTTGATGGTATCGGCCACCAGGTTCAGCAGGTCCACCGGACCAGACTGCGCGGACTTCAGTTCGTCGATCACCCGCACACGGCGCTCATACATGTCGGCCTTTTTCTTGCTGGCCTCATATTTCGCCTTCACATCCGCCAGACGCTGGTTTTCCAGCACGGCTTTTTGCAAGTTCTTTTCCAGCACATCGTGCTCGCGCTGCACCCACACATGCGCCAGACCAATCAACACCACCAACGCGCCCGCAAATATCAGGCCCAGGATGACAGTGCTTGATCCTTCGCCGCCGCCGGTAGCTGCCACCGTGCTGGCACGCCGGCCGCCACGTGTCGTTTTCTTCGGGACTCCAAGCAGGTTGATGCGAATCATAGGTCTTCAAAGCTCCTCAGGGCCAAACCCACCGCAACCGCGAGCTGTCCCGGGTTCTGTTCCAATATGTCGTGCTCCATTGAATCGGCGGGTGGAATGATGCGTTGAAACGGGTTCAGCACTTCCACCGGCAAAGAGAATTCCTGCCGCAACGCTTCTACTAGGCCGGGAACGCGTGACGATCCGCCCGCCAGATAAATGCGTTCAATGTGCTCGCCGGATGCCGTAGCGCGGAAGAAGTCAAACGTCTTCTGAATTTCGAGCACGATAATTTCGGTGACTTGTTGCAGGATCGGCAGCTTGGCGTCTTCGCTCACCGTTCCAACTTTTCGTCCAAGTTTCAGCGACTCGGCGTCGTCAAAGCTCAAGTCCAGTTCTTTCTGGAGCGAATCTGTGTACTGGTTGCCGCCGACGCTCACGTCGCGGGTAAACAGCGGCGTGGTGCCTTTCACGATATTGATGTTCATCACGCTGGCGCCAAGGTTCAGCAGGGCCACCGTGGTGTCATGATGCGGTTGATAGTTGTATTCGTAGCAATTCTGCAGCGCGAACGCGTCAATATCCACCACTGCGGGCGATTTCCCCGCCAGCGAGAGCACGTTCGTATAGTTCAGGATCTTGTCTTTCTTTACCGCCACCAGCAACACGTCCATCTGCGGGCCGGTATCGTCAGGATTCAGAATGTCAAAGTCCACGTTTACGTCAGCAATATCGAAAGGTATGTGCTGCGCGGCTTCCGTGGTGATGCTTTCCGCCAGTTCGCCTTCGCTCATGGGCTGCACGCTGATCTTTTTCACGATCACCGAATGCCCACTGACCGAGGTCGCTACTGATTTTGTTTTGATTGCGTGCTCGCCAAAGATTTTGCTGATCGCGCTGGAGACGCTGCCCGAATCGACGATCATGGAATCCACCACAATGTCGCTGGCCAGCGGCTCTACGCCCAGGTGCGAAACCACGATCTCGCCCTTGGAGCGCTTCAGTTCGATCGCCTTGATGCAACTGGACCCGATGTCCAGTCCCACAATCGACTTTCCTGATCCTATTCCAAACATGCCGTCCACCCTTGTTTACTGATTTCTGCTCATTTCCCCGGCGTACCGCACTTACCGCACTGCTGCCTTGGCCGCTTTCGGCTTCTTCTTGGCTCCGTTCATGTTCATCGTGCTCTTCTGTTCCATCCATTGGTCCAGAATCGTCTTCTTGAACTTCCAACGGTTTCCGAGCTTGAAGGCAGGGATTTTTTCCTCGGTCACATATTTGTACAGCGTGTCCGGGCTGACTCCCAGGTATTGCGAAGCCTGCCGGATATTCATTACCTCACGCGAATCTGCCGCCATAATGTGTAGCCTTTCCACAGTGAGTTGATGGCCTTCGTTGAGGCCTGTGGAGAAATCCTTGGTCTTCTCGGGGGGGAAAACTTCAGGTCGATGCGAGTTATATCCGGCTTAAAACGCTAGGTCAATAGGTAACTTCCGGTTTCTTCCGGTGTTTGGGGGGTATCTTTAGGGCTAGTACCAGATTTTATCCGGTCAGACATCTAAATCCTGCGACACATTCGGCATAGCACCACAAGTTATTGTGGTATTGATGCACACGGTTCGCGATTTCACCTCAAATGTTACTAAGGGAGTAGTTCCGGACTCGGGGATTACACCGAAAGTAATGTGAACTTGTGGGGCTGAAATCGGGCAAAAGGCTGATTTTTCTGACAGGGGCGGTAATGGCAGGTATTACGCAAAGCCCGATCAATGTTGAAAAACCCTTGAAATACAGAGGAACAGAGTAAACGTAGGTTTTCAGTTTTCAATTTGGCAATCTTGCGCTTCCAGCATTCAGCAAATTCTCTGCGTTGACTTCCAATCTAAGTTCCTCTGTTTACTCCTTTCCTCTGCGTCTCAAAGGTTTTGCACTTCCGGCGATCTTTGGCACTTT
>DATBVH010000647.1:0-8608 GCA_036515395.1 Candidatus Angelobacter sp. | reverse complement strand
CGAACGAAAAACAATTCAACTATCCAGGTGAAGTGCACCCTTCTTTTGGACGTTCTTCTATCAACATGCTTGCGCCGACACAGTTCGGTAACATCGGTCGAACGATGCGCAGCTATGCCCTGACGCGTTATTCATTGGATCTAGACTTATTTTGGACACGTCTTCAGCGAACCATGCAGAACACTGCCGACAAGTTTTACCAGGTCATGCAGGAAACGAAAGCCCAAGTGGACTGTTTTGTGGCCCTTGCGTTCCTCTCTGTCCTGTTCACTGGCTTTTGGACAGTGTACTTCATCAGCCAGCCCCGGCATCCATTTCTGTTTCTAGCGATAGGATTTGTGGGCCCGCTGGTCACGTATGCGAGTTACCGGCTCGCGTGTCAATCGTACAGCGTTTTTGCAGACCTTGTGCGAGCAGCGGTGGATGGGTATCGATTCGGGTTGCTGACGGATTTGCACATCACTCAACCGTTCGGTACACGGGAAGAAGAACTTATTTGGGAACTCTTGGGCGATCGCACTGGTTACGATAGCAAGGAGCCACTCATTTATTCATCACCGAAATGAAATACGGACGAGCAAAGTTTATTCTTGTTGGATGCTGGATCATATTTGTGGTCCTGATTGCCTTGGCCATGTGGCTGCGCCAGCCAGAACACAGGATTTATCTCGCTGCAACCAGCCTCAAACCCAATCATAGGATTACAAGGCATGATCTTATCCCAGTTCCGAATGATGATCGAGAATTTATCGGACGATACGTGCGTGGAGCGGGTATTTCCAAATGGACGCCTGTTTGGGAGCGGGATTTGGCCGATGCTCCTCTCGTGCAAATCACGGAAGACGAAGTTCCCGTGCTGCTCGATTTACAACAAGATCTAGCCGATTCGGCCAACGCTGGTTCTCGGTTAGAGTTGTGGGACAAGAAAGACCGAACACTCGTTGCTCACGATGTCTCCGTTGTGGCAATTACATGTTCCAGAGAGAGATGCCAAGCAATAGCATCTCTCACCAAGGAATGCGCCGAGTCCCTGGCCAAACACGTGGACTTGCAGATCTTCATCACGTCGTATTAAGGAGGCAGCCTTGCAACCCGGATCGATCACGCAGCCCAACTGGATTCCCACTCTACCTGATGAAGCTGACAACAAACAGGCCAGAAGGATAACAATTCAAGCCAAACCGGCCGCAGGACTTTGGACGCGAGTAACAGACTTCATCCCGGCTGGGCGCAAGCTTAAGATCTTGGTCGTGGACACTCCTGAGTGGATATACGATGCGGCAAAAGCTGCGTGTGCCCCGGATGGTGCTCCCCTATCGGCGGATGCAGCAGCTTTGCTACCTCAAGCAGTGTTGGGATGCCTAATTGGCAAGGTTGGGGGCAGTTCTGCAGACGTAACGACACAGGTCGCTGCTCTTACGGGACCTATAGCCAATCCCCCAATTTTCGTTTTTTCAGTAGGAACCTATTGCGTAGTGCAGGTACCGACAACCATTTCCGGTGCGCTCTTTCTCACTATGAACGACAAAACAGAAAATTTTGTGAAACATTCTGGCTCTTTACAGGTTCAAGTGTACGATGCATCTTAAAGCGGCAACAGACCACAGCATGTGGGTAAATGCGGAAACCCGCCCCCTCGTTTTTTGAAGAATCGGCATCGAAGTTGGATCGAAAACATGAGTTGCAAAGATGGTGAGCCAAGAATGCCCACAATATTGAGATGCGGCTGTCAACGTTCCGCCTGCTACTGATTTTGTTTTCTTTGCTCACACATTTACAAGGACTGGTTCGACGGGGTTCGCGCGATCTGTGAACTCGGCATGCTTCCAGAAGCGAGAAACCAACTCGATCAAGGCCCCAGCCCGATCCTGCAACTGCGCACGATCTGTTGACGTCGCATACATTTGTCGCCGCCGTGAAAACACCAGTGCTTCACATTTAGTTGCTGCAAGGAAACAGCACACCTTCCTGTCCATCCTGTCCATAAAATGCAGAAATTGGTTCTACTGGGCAGACAGGGCGGAAACAGCGGAAAGGGCGGAAAACAAAGAATTGCCTGTATTCATGCGTATTTTACGCTATGTTCCTTGAGAATCAGGCATTTGCAAAAATGAGGGTACGTAGAGTCCCTTCTTCGGCACCAGCATTTATTTTCCTGAGTCTTAAGCCCACTACTAGAGCGAAGCGAAGATTCGTTTGGCCATGACTGACGATGCAAGTAGTATCTGTGCCCCCTCGCCGATTTGCTCGTGCGCCTGTCGAGCGCGCGCAACGTCGGGTAGTGAGTAGCCTTGGCTTTCCGTCGCAGCCTCTTCGATCAGAGCTGCTATAACGTCGGACCTACCTGAATTTTATAGAATCGTTTGTCGCTCTTGTACATCAGAAGAGATCTAAGAGAAGATGTTTGCATCTCTCAACGTAGAGAAGACCCTGCGCACGATTTTAAGTCGAAAAGCCGACAGCAAAGACCATGAGCACACTCTCGGTATTGCAACCAGAGGCATACACATACCGTTACGAGGCGTTGCTTCGCATGGCTAAAGCCATGGCTGTTTGCTGTAATTGTGAAGCCGCGGAGCATGTTCTCACAAAAGAATTGCACCAGATTGCCAATTTCGACTACCTGCACCTTGTTGCCTTTGAGAATGCTACGCGGATCGTGTCCTGGGAATTGCTTCATGTCAATGGCAGAACTCTCGACGTCTCTGACCGGGAAGGATTCCTCCGGGATGCTCCCCCCGACTGGGTGCATGAATCGCAGCAGCTCTTCGTGACTGCCGACTGGCAACGGGAACAACGCTTCCCGCAGCACAGAGAATTCCTCAATCAACTCGGTATTGTCTCCACGTGCTCATTCCCGTTAGCCAGAGGAGCACGCCGGCTGGGAGTGCTTAGCTTGGGAAGCATGCGTGCAGATGCTTACCCCGAAGAAGAGACACGCTTTCTCCAACTGGTTGCGGATCAAATTGCGTTAGTGCTCGACGCCGCCCTCAACTTTGATTCGTCTGAGCGTTTGCAGGACCGGCTAAAACTCATCCTAGACCTGACCAACCAGGTCGTTTCTAACCTTGAACTGAATGAATTATTGCGTGCCATTTCGGTCAGTGTCCGGCGGGTTATGGCATGTGATGCCGCCGCAGTAATGTTGCCTGATGCAGAAGGTAAATGCCTGCGAGTGCATGCTCTCGACTTTCCCGACAGCAAAGGAATATTTACTGAGGCCGCTCAGGTACCGATTGAGGGCACAATGCCCGGCGATGCGTTCCAGACCGGCAAACCCATTGTCATAAACCGGCTGGATCCGGCGACCATGCCCATTGAGATGTATCGCAAAGCCAAGGGCGAAGGATTGAACTCTTTCTGTGACCTGCCACTTGTCAGTCGAAAACGGCTGCTCGGGGTGCTGGCTGTTGCGCGGCGGGAAGAGGACACATTCGATGACGATCAGGTCCATTTCCTCAGTCAGGTTGCAAACCAGGTGGCAATCGCAATCGAGAATGCGATTGTTTATGGTGAAATTGCCGAACTCAAGGACAAGCTGGCCCAGGAGAAGTTGTATTTAGAAGAAGAAATCCGCGGCGAAATGGATTTTGAGGGGATTGTGGGGCAAAGCTCAGGCTTGCGGCACGTTCTCAGTCTGGCGGAAACGGTGGCCCCCAGCGATTCAACTGTATTGCTTCTGGGTGAAACAGGAACAGGCAAGGAGTTGATTGCGCGTGCTATTCATGATCGCAGCCGCCGTAAGGACCGGACTTTGGTAAAGCTCAATTGCGCCGCCATCCCTACCGGCCTCCTTGAAAGCGAGCTTTTCGGACACGAACGCGGCGCGTTCACCGGCGCGATTTCGCAGAAGATCGGGCGGCTTGAACTCGCGGACCAGGGCACACTTTTTCTGGATGAGGTTGGCGATATTCCCGGGGATATACAACCGAAGCTGCTGCGCGCGCTTCAGGAACGTGAGTTTGAGCGTCTCGGCAGTACGCGAACCAAGAAAGTGGATGTACGGCTGGTGGCTGCCACGAACCGGGACCTGGAGAAGATGATTGAGAATCGCGAGTTCAGAAGCGATCTGTATTACCGGCTGAACGTTTTTCCAATTCGCATTCCCCCACTGCGGGAGCGTCCTGAAGATATTCCTCTCCTGGTGCGCTATTTCACCCAGAAGTACGCGCGCCGCATGGAGAAACAGATTGAATCGATTCCGGCCGGCGCCATGAAAAAACTGTCCGGTTGGCAGTGGCCGGGAAATATTCGTGAATTGGAAAATTTCATTGAGCGTTCTGTCATTCTTACCCACGGCTCGGTGTTACAGGTACCCATCACGGAACTGACGAACCACACAAATGCTCCCTCCGCTTCCATAGCAGGCAACGCTGGCGAGCGCGAAAAGATTCTTCGCATCCTCAAGGAAACGAAGGGGCGCGTTGCCGGTGCGGATGGCGCGGCAGCACGTATGGGCATCAAGCGCACCACCCTGATCTCTCGCATGAAGAAGCTTGGCATTCAGCCACGAGCTATTTCCTAAACTCCTCTCGACTCGGTGCAATTTTTCTGCAGCTCTTCCGTCTTCATGGTTATCCGTGAAGCGGCAACCTCAGAGCTGTCTTTTTTCGAGAAAAGCTCTCATGCTCAGTCGATCTGCACAGCTTCAATCGTCATTCATGGAGGAGATGGAGACATGAGCGCATACATGTCATTACTGCCGACACTGCCGAAAGATGCTTCGACATTTTCGACACTTCGACAAACGCGAAACTTGCCTTTTCGTGAAATTTCAACAACCTACAACGAGTTCGCCTGCGCCCAAGCTTTGGCATGGGCCGTGCTCTTAGTCAATGGCGGAAGCCATTATGTTCAGAATTTCAACCATTGATACGCAGCGTGAACGAAGGTTGGTCGTGGAAGGGACCTTGGTGCCTCCATGGGTCGACGAGCTGCGAAAAACATGGAGCGATGCCGGCGACGGTCTTGAGGGCCGCAGCCTGGTGATTGATCTAACCAATGCAACCGTGATCAGCCGCGAGGGAGAGAACGCGATTTTCGATTTGATGAAAGACGGTGCGAAGTTCTCCTGCGGCGGCGTCCTCACCAAGCATGTGCTTAAAGAACTTGCGCGCAGGTGCCACACCACCCTAAAGGACGTTTTGAACCGGAATTGCTCAAAAGAAGTGAAGCGCCAATAGATGACGGAGGTAACCGTGACAGGAACACAACATAGTTCGAATGAACGGACCACAACGTATGCAACCAGCGCGGATTTTTGCCGGATTTTCAAAGAAGACATGACGGGCCTTTACTCCTTGTCGCTCATGCTGGCGGCTGATCCAGAGAAAGCCGAGCAGTTGTTTGTTTCCGGTCTGGATGATTGCGTTGCGAGCAATCCGGTCTTTAAGGAATGGGCGAGGTCGTGGGCGCGGCGGGTGATCGTCAAGGCCGCGGTGCGGCTGATTGCACCTGGGCCTGCCTCCGCAAATGGTGGTTCGAGCAACGCAACAAATCGGGCTCTGCCGGAAATGCCGCCGCAAATTCACGCTGTGCTTGAACTCGGCGGTTTCGAGCGCTTTGCTTTCATCCTGTCGGTTCTTGAAGGCTATTCCGATCAAGATTCCGCTTTGCTCCTTGGCTGTACGCGGCAGTCGCTGATTGTGGCGCGGGTGCGGGCAGAGCAGCAGATCGCACGTTCTGTGGCAGTTCTAGAACGCCGCCAGGCAGAAGCTATCCCAAACAACCATGAGTCCGCGATCGAGTCGGCACTACCAGCGCTTCTTGCTATTCCGGCATAAGGAGCGAGAAACATGCAGGATCAATTTCAGATTACGAGGGCAACGATGAATAGTAAGCAACGGAATAGTTTAAATATTAAATACAGACGTCTCGGCTTTTCCGCCATGCTGCTGCTGGTGCTCCTACTGGCGGCATGCAACAGAAGCAACGTCCAGGCGGCGGGACCGACCGCACCGCCACCACCGCTGGTAACTGTAGTTCAAACCAGCGCACAGGACGTCCCCAAATACCTGGATGAAATAGGCAGGAACGGCGCTTATGAATCTGTGACCGTTACGCCGCAAGTAGGCGGTCGCATCATTGAACGGCGCTTCCAGGATGGCGAGAACCTCAAGAGAGGTCAGCTTCTTTTCGTAATTGATCCTCGCCCGTACAAGGCGCAGCTTGATTCGGCGCAAGCCAACTTAGCTCAGGCAAAGGCGGCGCTTGATCTTGCCAAGATCCAATTTTCCCGCGACCAGGAAATCATAGGAACCAGAGCCATTTCAAAGCAGGACTTCGATACCAAGAAGAACACCGTTGACGTGGACCAGGCGCAGGTAGCGGCCGCCGAGGCTGCCCTCGAAACTGCCAAGCTGAATCTGGAGTATTGCTACATTCATTCTCCTATTGACGGGCGCGCCGGCTCGCGTCTTGTGGATGCCGGAAACGTGGTGCAGGCAAACACGACTCAATTGCTCTCCATACAGCGCGTAGATCCCATTTATGCGAATTTCACCATCACAGAGCGCGATCTTCCTGAAGTACAAAAGCAGATGGCGCACGGTGGCCTGAAGGCGTTGGTTCGGCTTCCGTCTGACCAGGACAGTGCAGCCCGCGTCGGGCGCATTGAATTTCTTGACAACACAGTGCAAAACGGCAGCGGCACGGTCAACCTGCGGGCGACCATCAGCAATCCTGACCGCCATTTCTGGCCGGGTCAGTTCGTGGACGTGAAGCTGGTGTTGACAACAGAGAAGGCAGCCGTATTGGTACCCAACCAAGCCACGCAGATCAGCCAGCAGGGGACTTTTGTTTACGTGGTGAAACCTGACGATACCGCAGAACTCCGTCCGGTGAAACTGGGTCAGCGCCAGGGTGAACAGGTGGTCGTTACAGAAGGACTCGCGGCCAATGAGCGTGTGGTGCTTGCGGGGCAGATGCTAGTCCGGCCTGGCAGCAAAGTGCGAATCGCTGCTGGCGCTCCGGGAAGTTCCGCGCATGAGGGCGGTAAAGAGAACGCCCAAAGTGGAGGCTACTGATGAATCTCTCTGAGCGCTTTATCCGCCGTCCTGTAATGACCGTCGCCTTGACGGTGTCGGTCATTCTTTTCGGGGTCTTCGCTTATTTGCGCTTGCCAGTGAGTGATCTGCCGGCAATCGATTATCCGGTCATTCAGGTGCAAGTGGGCTATCCGGGTGCTACGCCGGACACCATGGCAAATAACGTGGCCACGCCACTTGAGCGCCAGTTCATGCAGATTCCCGGACTGGAACTGGTGACCTCAAATAACGTGCAGGGGCATTCAAGCTTTGTTCTGCAATTTGATCTTTCCAAGAGTCTGGATGGCGCAGCCACTGATGTGCAGGCTGCTATTACACGCGCACAAGGACAGCTTCCAGTCGATCTGCCGAGTCCGCCTACGTTTACCAAGACGAACCCCAACGACCAGCCGATCATGTATATCCCGCTGGTTAGTGATACGGCCACCGAAGGGCAGTTGTATGACTATGCCAATACCCAGGTGGGCGAGCGCATCAGCATTCTTCCCGGAGTAAGCCAGGTGTCGGTATTCGGCACGCGCTCGGCAATACGGATCAAGGCCGATCCGTCTGCCATGGCCGCGCGTAATACCACGTTAGATGATCTGACTGCCGCCATCAAAAATGGCACCAACTATACCGGCGCTGGACAGTTGGATGGTCCGAATCGCAGCTTCCTCTTGCAGCCGCAAGGTCAACTGGCTACGGCGGACGAATACAACAACCTTATCGTCGCGCAGACCAATGGTGCGCCAACTTATCTGAAAGACGTTGCTACGGCGACACAAGGCGTGCAGGACGAGCGAATCGATATGCGCTTCTGGGTGCGCGGGCACCCCGAACCTCACGCAACCGTTGTCGTCGCGGTGTTTCGTCGCGCGGGAGTGAATGCCGTTGACGTCGCGAAATCGGTACGCGATACGCTCCCGAGCATTCAGTCGCAGCTTCCCAGCTCTGTCCTGCTGGTGCCCGCTTATGATCGCTCGCAAACTATTGTGAGCAGCATCAAGGATGTGCAGTCCACGCTTTACATCGCGTTTGGGCTGGTAGTCCTGGTCATTTTCGTCTTTCTTGGGCGGGCTACGGACACGCTGATCCCTGCGGTGGCATTGCCTCTCTCATTGCTGCTGACCTTTATTGCTATGAAGCTCCTGGGCTATAGCCTGGATAACCTCTCTCTAATGGCGTTGACTCTCGCCATCGGCTTTCTGGTGGATGATGCAATTGTGTTCCTTGAGAACACCGTTCGTCTGATGGAACAAGGACAGAGCGCAGTTGAGGCTTCTCTGAACTCGGCCAAAGAAATCAGCTTCACCATTTTGGCCATGACCATTTCTCTGGCCGCTGTGTTTATCCCGCTGGTCTTCATGAGCGGGTTAATGGGACGCATTTTCCGTGAGTTTTCCATCACGATTGTGATCTCGATTCTAGCCAGCGGCATCGTCTCGCTTACGCTCACGCCGTTGATGACCTCGCGGCTGCTGCGCGATCGTGGCGAAGGCGCCAAAAAGACGTGGATGGAGCGCTGGTTCGGGGCCGTGGAACATCGCGTACTCGATCTCTATGGCCGGTCCTTGTGGTTC
>DATBVH010000646.1:0-2933 GCA_036515395.1 Candidatus Angelobacter sp. | reverse complement strand
TGCTGCGCTATCGAGATGATGGCCATGGGCGCATCGCGTTTTGATATTGCGCGCTTCGGGGCGGAAGTGTTCCGACCATCGCCGCGCCAATCAGATTTAATGATCATTGCCGGACGCGTCTCGCAGAAGATGGCCCCGGTCATCCGCCAACTTTGGGAGCAGATGCCCGAACCCAAGTGGGTGATATCCATGGGCGCATGCGCCACCTCAGGCGGCGTGTTCAACAATTATGCGCTGGTGCAGGGCGTGAATCAGGTGATCCCGGTTGACGTCTATGTGCCCGGCTGCCCGCCGCGCCCTGAACAGTTGATTTACGCCATCACGCTGTTGCAGGAAAAAATCCAGAAAGAGCGCGGAACGTTCAAGCGGGCCCTGAATTTGGCGTAAGAAAAGCGGCTGCTAGCTCTTAGCCATTGGCCTTTAGCCAAAACCGGTAATCCACAAAGGACACAAAGGCCTTCTTGTTGCGCCTAGGTGTTTCTGTTTCCTCAGTGGTAAACCAACCTCCCTTGCGCGATAATGTGCTCCACAGTTGAAGGGAGCCATCATGCCGAAGCCTGCATTGGTTTCTGTTTTTCTGCTGGCCGTTTCCGTTCTTGCCGCGGCGCAAGCCAATACCAACCAGCACGTGTTCAGCTTCAATATGAGCGCACCGGCCATTACGGTGCAACTTCAGGTGGAATATGTCCTTAGAGATGATTCCGGGCAGAGGCAGCCAGCAAGCAGAGAAGTAAGCAGCATTCAGCTTGGTGGCAGTACCCGAGTCGTGATCGGAACTGCGTTCGCTGGAAAGCCGGCCAAAAGTCTCCAGGCGTTTGCTTTTTACCCGGGATGTCAGTTTGAGACCGTCACTGCCGATCTCACCACCGACGTACATCGGTTCGACTTCCAATGCCAGAAGCTGGCGAGCACTCCGCTGCATGGCCGTGTAGACGTCTCTCGCTTCGCCGGAAAAAACCTGCAGGTGGGCGCCCTTTACAGCGTCCTCTGGGCCGAAAAGTTCTTTGGCCTGCCGAGCCTTCCCATGCCGCGGCTCTTTTTAGCAAGTACCAAGCTGGAAACTGATGGCAGCTTTACCTTCGATCTGCCTGATTTTGCTTCTGACCCGCTCTGGGACAGCCTCTCCCACGACGCCTCCATCATGTTTACGTTGGTTGATACCTCGAACGGTGTGCCCCTGGCCAATCTCTCGGCTCCTCGCGATCTCTCTCTGGGAAGCGAATTGAAGGTTGCATCCAGATACCCGTCGGAGATCACTTTTGCCTTGAAATAACAAATTGCCAATGACAGAGCTCGCAGCGCCCGGACACGATCCCTGAAAAATCCAGTCACTCGCAGCGGATCCCATGCGCCCTCTGCCCTTGTGGTTAGATGCTTTGCTTTTGTGCTCCTTTGTGTCCTTGGTGGTTAGGCCTTTTCGATGAATCTTTCGATCCATACTGAACTCAAGCGCGCGCTGCCATCCATTTCCCTTGACTGCGTGTGCGCGACGGTCCGCGTTGAGAAGCAAAATGCTGCGTTATGGGACGAGATCAGCGCGCACCTCGCCCATCTCACGGCGACCATCAAGCCGGAACAGATCACGACTTTTCCGCAGATTGCCGCCATGCGCCAAGCGTACAAAGCGCTGGGCAAAGACCCGTCGCGCTATCGCGGATCGGCGGAAGCGCTGCTGCGCCGCGTGCTTGCCGGCAAAGGGCTTTACCAGATCAACAGCGTGGTGGACATCAACAACCTTGTCTCACTGGAGTCGCTGAATCCGGCCGGCACTTACGATCTGGAGAAAATCACGCCACTCATCGAACTGCGCATCGGTGCTGCGGGTGAAAGCTACAAAGGAATCGGCAAAGACCTGATCAACATTGAGAGCTTGCCGGTCTTTGCCGATGCCGCAGGCCCTTTAGGCAGCCCAACCAGCGACTCTGAACGAGCGATGGTCACGCTGCAAACTCAAAAGGTCCTTATGGTTGTCTTTTCATTTACAGGTCCTCAAGACCTTGACCAATGGGTGAGCCGCGCCGGCGAACTCCTTCACCGGTATTGCGGCGGTGAAGAAATTGAAACGTCGATTGAGACCTGATTCCTCGGCTTTTGTGCTTACGTGCATGAGGTTTTGTGCCCGGCCATGGCCTTCTTGATAAACGCCTCCACATCGTCGCTCCATGGCTTCTTAAAGCTGGCGGGCCATCCTCCCGGATCAGCGTAGAGCTTGTTCAGGCCTTTTTGCACTTCGGGATCGCCGCCGGTAAAGCCGCGAGCAAAACTTGACCAGCGCTCCGCCAGCTTGCGTGCCTTGTCGCTGCTCGGATCCTCATGGCTGCTGATGGCCGATTCGATATCGCGAATGAGGTCATTCCAGTCCTGCGTGACCTTGGCTTGCATTTCTGGAGTAAACGTTTTTGCCCGCTCCGCGATTTTTTCCTGTGCTTCTTCACTGTAATACTTTTTTGTCCATTCCATGGCAGTTTGCCTTTCCATTACCTCAATGATTTTTTTCAAGGCCGCAAGATCCGGGGCGCGGCTGGACTTCAGTGACCGCTCCGCTTCCTCAATCGCCTGAATGGCGGCTTCCAGTTGCATACGCTTTTCCTGCAACAGCCGTCTTTGCAGGCGGAGAGTGGATGCCAGATCCAGATCGCTCTGGTCAAGCAGGTCCTTGATTTGCCTGAGAGGCAGACCGATGAACTTGAGCGTGACGATTTGCTGCAGCCGCGCGAAGTCGCGCTCGCCGTACAGGCGATAGCCGGATTCAGTGCGGCCGCTGGGCTTGAGCAGCCCCAGCCGGTCATAATGGTGCAGCGTACGCACTGTGACGCCGGCTTTTTCGGCAAATTCGCTGACTCGGTACACCGGATTTCCTTTCCAATTCATCGTGGGGCATGACGTAACGTCAGGCGCAAGCTTTTTGTTTTAATCCTGAGCGTAGCGAGGGA
>DATBVH010000645.1:0-7155 GCA_036515395.1 Candidatus Angelobacter sp. | reverse complement strand
GGGCGCGTACCAGGCGTTCAACATTCCTGTTTCTGTTTTTCCTTCCACGGATTTTCCCCGCATCGTAATTGGCATTGATAACGGCGTGATGCCCATTGATCAAATGATGGTCACGATCACACGGCCCGTCGAGCAAGCCGTAAATAGCGTTCAAGGCCTTGAGACGGTGCGTTCCATTACCAGCCGGGGCTCGGCCGAAATTGATTTGTTTTTCAACTGGCAAGTCGATATGTTTCAAACACTGCAGCTTGTGGATTCCGCGCTCTCCAAAGTGGCAACGGAGCTGCCGCCGACTGCAAAAATCGAGAGCCACCGGCTGACCTTCGCTTCTTTTCCCATTATTGGCTACAGCCTTACTTCAGATTCTGTACCGCAAAATCGGCTGTGGGAAATGGCGACGTATGACATTGGTCCGCGGCTGAACCGTATGACAGGCGTGGCCACAGTGGTTGTTCAGGGCGGACAGGAGCCGGAATTTCAGATCACGCCCAGCCCGGCCCGCTTACTGGCGACAGCTGTGACCGTAACTGACATTTTGAATGCTGTGAAAGCCACAAACCTAGTGGACTCTCCCGGGCTGTTCGAACGCAACCACCAGCTTGTTCTGGGATTGGTAAGCGGGCAGGCGCGCAACGCTGACGATCTGGCGAATACCGTTGTCAAGAGCACGCCTGCGGGGCTTCCGGTGCGCATTGGGGACGTGGCGACGGTCCAGCAGTCGGTCAAGCCGCTTTACACAATTGTCCGGGCAGATGGAAAGTCCGCTGTGCTGCTAAACATCAATCGTCAGCCGGACAGCAACACCGTTGAGGTCGCGAATGAGGTTCATGACGAAATTAACCGCATCCGCGGCACCCTTCCGCCGGGAATCCATCTCACACCTTTTTATGATCAGTCGGGAATTGTGCAAGACTCTATCAAGAGCGTACGCGATGCAATTTTCCTGGGGCTGATTCTCTCCGCGATTGTGTTGATCGTCTTCCTGCATGACTGGGGCAGTTCGATTGTTGCCGGATTAGTGATTCCAGTCACGATCTTTATCACCTTTATTGTGCTTAAGCTCTTGGGCCAAAGTTTTAATCTGATGACGCTCGGCGGTCTTGCGGCGGCAGTGGGCTTGGTGATTGACGATGCAATTGTGGTGGTAGAAAACATTGTGCTGCATCGCGATGCCGGGCAGGGAAGAGTGGAAGCCATCAGCAGTGCGTTGTCTGAGATTACTGTTCCGCTGATTGGTTCCACGCTGACTCCGATCGTGGTTTTTCTGCCGCTGATTACAATGACGGGCGTAAATGGTGCGTTTTTCCGCGCGCTGGCAGTGACCATGTGCGCGGCGCTGCTTACTTCACTACTACTGGCACTCACCTGGACTCCAACGCTCAGTCTTTTTCTGCTGCGACGCAAAACAACTGTTGAAGCTCCTGCCGCCGACAATGGAGACGTCGACCAGGAGATACGTAACCTGATGGCCGCCGAAGAAGCTTCCATGAAAGGCTTCTTCGGTCGCGTAATCGAATTCTATGAGCGTTGGCTGCGTCGCGCGCTGGAGCATCCGCGCTGGCTTTTGATTGGCGCTGCCGTGCTTGTTGCAATCTCTGGCGGCTGCTACTTCTTTCTCGGCTCAGATTTGCTTCCGGAAATGGATGAAGGCGGCTTCATTGTTGATTACCTTACGCCTCCCGGAACGTCACTGCAGGAAACTGACCGCATGATTTCCCACGTGGAGGAGATCCTGCGCGATACGCCGGAAGTTGAAAGCACATCACGACGCACCGGGATCCAACTTGGGTTGGCGGCAGTGACCGAAGCAAACAGCGGTGACATCTCAGTGAAATTGAAAGCCAAAAGAAGCCGCGCGATTGATGACATCATGTCTGACGTGCGCGCCACAATCAAGAAAGAAGAGCCTGCCGTAGATGTCGACTTAAAGCAGCTCTTGCAGGACATGATTGGCGATCTGACCGGCGCGCCGGAACCGGTGGTGATCAAATTGTTCTCTGAAGACGCAAAACTTCTGGAAGAGCAGGCGCCGCGCGTGGCCGATGCTATTGAGAAAATTCACGGCGTAGTGGACCTGAAGAATGGCATTGAGAACACGATGAGTGGTCCGGCAACGGAGTTCAGGGTGAATCCCACGGTGGCGGCCAAAGCGGGATTTACCGCGGAAGAAGTCTCCACTGACGCCACTGCGGTATTACTGGGAGCAACCGCGGCAAATCCTCTCATCGCTAATAATCGCGCCTACAACATACGAGTGCGTTTTCCTGAACAGAACCGTGCATCGATGGACGCGATGAGCAACACTCTGCTGGTCAGTTCTCTTGGCAGGACAGCTACGCTGGGTTCTCTGGCGCAGATCAATGAACTCCCAGGACAAACCGAAATTACACGGGAGAACCTGCAAAGATTAGTTGAGGTGACTGCGCGACTAGAAGGCATGAGCCTGGGCACGGGTGTAGCGAAGGTGCAGAAAGTTGTCGCGGGCTTGCATCTGCCGTCTTCTATCAGGGTCACGTATGGCGGTCTTTACGCGCAGCAGCAGAAAGATTTTCATGACATGGCCGTGGTGTTGGTATTAGCGATTGTTTTGGTGTTCACCGTGTTGTTGTTTGAATTTCGTAACTTTTCAGCTCCAGTTGCAATTTTGAGTTCTGCATTGCTTTCCATCTCCGGCGTTTTTCTGGCGTTGCTGGTTACGGGCAAAACCGTAAACTTGGCGTCATTGATGGGGATGATCATGGTCATTGGCATTGTGGCCAAGAATGGCATTTTGCTGCTGGACGCGAACCAGAAATTTGCGCGTGCAAACTTTGAACCAGAAGAAGCTATGGTGCAGGCAGGGCGCCGCCGTTTGCGTCCGATCTTTATGACCGCGCTGGCGACCATGGCGGGGATGTTGCCGCTGGCATTTGCCTTGGGCGCCGGATCAGAAATGCTGCAACCGCTGGCAATTGCCGTGATCGGGGGGATCCTGGTCTCGATGGTGCTCTCTTTGATCGTTACGCCCGCTGTCTATTTTTACCTGGGAAAACGCCGAGCTCGTGCCTGAAGTTCTGGTCTTTTGTTGTAACCGATACATGCCAGCAGTCTCTATAGATGTGCGGCGGACGTGCAATGCAAAGGTATAACCGTCGGAACACGCAGTAGCGCCAGATGACTGGACGCAGCCACCGTCCATGGCGAATGCTGCTCTACAGAGTTTGATTGATTAGATCGCGCATCTGCGCATAGCCAGTATCACTGGGATGTATGCCATCAACTGTGTATTCGGAGTGGCCAGCGAAGAGCGTAGAGAAATCCACGAAAGTGACTCCATGCATCCGGCCGATGTTGTTATTCAACGGAGTACGCCACATGTCATAGAAAGTAACAGGCGCGTTGCCGGATGGAACCATCCACGGAGCGGGGTGCGCGGGATCGTAGGCATAGAGAGTGCAGATGATTACCTTAACGCCTTTTGCGTTGGCCGTGGCCGCCATACTTTGCAGGTCATCACTGGGGTTGCCGGAATTGCCCTGAAAAAAATTATTCCATCCAGCCATGATAACGATGGTTCTTGGCGGCGTCATGGGAGCGCAAGTCAGCGGGAAAGTTGAGTTACCATCCAGCCCGTGACATATGCTGTTTCCTGAAAGGACATCCGGAAGAATGGTTTTTAGCTGGTCAGTGCGATAGCCGAACATTCCGCCATTCACATAGGCTTTGCCGGGGAAATAACCCTCAAGGTCCCAGGCGCCAAAGATGGAGTCGCCAAAGAAGACCACGGGGGGTTGAGTTGGCTGTGGCTGGTGAATTGCACCGCCGCATCCGACTAAAAATAACAATAGGGCAAGCATAGTGATTTTCATTCCAGCACAGAGTAAACCAGAGTTGCTGAAAAATGGAGATGAAAATGGTGGCGATTGCTCGAATAAAGATTAAAAAGTCTAACGACTTTGGTAATGTAGCAACTCTGAATCCGATTGCTTTCATAATGAAAATAAAGGTATAGTGCTCTGTAGGATGCGGCGATCTTTATCCATTACGGTGACGGTGATTGTTGCTTTGTTTTCATCCATGCTTCAGCCGATCATGGCGGCGGCATGCACTGGAACAGGCAAGGCCGTTTCCTGCCATGCCGTGGCAGTGGATCACTGTGATCGCCCGATGCACCAGCATCATCACCACGCTTCCGCGCCAGAGTCAAACAGCGGATTTTCTGCAGCCCCTGATGACGCTAAGTGTCCCATGGATTGCTGCACTCCCGGACATCTGCGGAGCGGAGCAACAGTTTCCACTCATCCTGATCTTCCCCCACCGGCAGTGAGCGACCGCAAGATCCAGTTTGTTGCGGTGATGTTCACCGTTGCCGGTTTTTCATCCCACACTGATCGCGGTCCTCCCCTCCTCTAAGGCACAGCCCAAAGCAGAGAAGTAATAGCTGAGTTTTTCTCGGCATGTTTGTGCATTGTCTCTGCTCAAAGCTTGCCCCCAAAAGCGGCCATAGTTCCGGCTGTTCCAACTTCTTTGCAGATATTTTTGCTCAGGAGTTATGCCGGTCTGCTGTCTGACAAGGAAAACGGGAACCCTGACGAAGGGTTCTTCTGGGGAAATCAAAAAATGTCAAAACGATCTATCGCGATCATAGTTTCGCTGGCGCTGCTCTCGTGTCTGCCGGCTATAGCTTCAGTATTCGGGACAGTGAAGGCCATTGTGCATGACCCGCAGCACCGGCCGGTACAAGGGGCCCAGGTGGAAGTGCAGAGCCGCACGTCGGATTTCAAAACTTCAGGCACGACAAATGAAGAAGGAATGGCGTTGCTGTCCAACGTTCCGGTGGGCGAGTATGACGTCAAGATCATCTCCGCCGGATTCAGCGGAGCGCAGCAATCTGTAACAGTAACTTCCGGCAATGTGCAGGAACTGCATTTTGCGCTGGCTGTGGCACAGCACCAGGAAACCGTGGAAGTATCCGGAGCGCCGGAAACGGTGAATCCTACTTCATCAACGCCGCAAACACTGGTTAACCGAAGTGACATTGCCCAAACACCCGGGGCTGACCGCACGAATTCCATGTCAATGATTACGGATTACGTTCCTGGGGCGGCCATAGTGCATGATCAGCTCCATGTGCGCGGTGGACACCAGGTGACCTGGGCGATTGACGGAGTGCCGGTGCCCAATACAAATATCGCGACTAATGTGGGACCGCAATTCGATCCCAAGGACGTTGATTACATGGAGGTGCAGCGCGGTAGCTTTTCCGCCGAATCGGGCGACCGCACCTATGGGGTCTTCAACGTGATTACCCGCTCCGGTTTTGAGCGCTCCCGCCAGGGCGAGCTGGTCACGAGCTACGGCAATTACAACACCACGGATAACCAACTCAGTTTCGGCGACCACAATGATCGCGCCGCTTATTACTTCAGCTTGAACGGCAACCGCAGCGATCATGGCCTGGAAACTCCAACCACCTCGAACCTGCACAACCAGTTGGCTGGAGGAGGGGCATTTACCTCGCTGATTTTCAATGCCACGCCGAATGACCAGTTTCGTTTTGTGGGCTCGGCGCGGATCGACTATTTCCAGGTGCCGAACGATCCCGATTTGCAGGCTGCGGGCGTGCGAGATCGTGACCGCGAGCAGGACATCTTCGGCAATTTTTCCTGGGTACACACGGTAGGCTCCGGCATTCTGTTCACTCTATCGCCTTCATACCACTTTAATCGCGCCGCTTTTGAAGGCCTTGGCGCGCCGGACCAGCGGCTGGTCACCACCGACAATCGCGCTTCGTCCTATGTGGGCGGGCAAGCGGCACTGAGCGTGGTGAAGGGACGTCACAACGCGAAGCTGGGGGCCTATGGTTTTTATCAGCATGACAACACGCTGATCGGCCTGTTTGGCAATAATGTGGACGACAGCACAGATCCGCCGACGCTGACGCCCGTGAATGTGCCGCCAACCCGGCGCAGGGCCGGCGCGCAGCTCGAATCCATGTGGGTGGAAGACCAATACAAGGCCACGTCGTGGCTGGCGTTGAATGCCGGCGTTCGCATCACGCATTTTGCCGGCCTGCTGACCGAAACGGCAGCCAGTCCGCGCCTGGGAGTGGCCATAGAAATTCCGCGCCTGCATTGGGTGCTGCGTGGCGCTTACAGCCGTTACTATCAGGCTCCGCCCCTCGATACGGTTTCCAATGACATACTGGCCGCAGTCGATCCCGCAACCGGATTTTTACCGCTGCGTGGAGAGCGGGACGAGCAGAACGAGATCGGCTTGACCATCCCGGTCCGCGGCTGGACGTTAGACTTCGATCGCTTCCGCACCGGCGCGCATAACTTCTTTGATCATGACGCCATCGGGAATTCCAACCTGTTTATCCCGCTCACGATTCAGAGCGTGCGAATTGTAGGTTATGAAGCCACGGTGCGCTCACCCAAGCTGTTCAAGAAAATCGATCTGCACCTGGCATATTCGCATCAGTCGGTGGAAGGATCAGGAGCGATCACCGGCGGGTTGACCGATTTTGCTCCTCCCGCTGAAGGCTTCTTCTTTCTGGACCACGACCAGCGGCATACTTTGAGCACGGGATTCACCGCCACGCTGCCGTATAAGAGCTGGCTTTCCGGCAATGTTTCCGCGGGTTCCGGCTTTCTGAATGGCGATGGGCCGGGCCATCTGCCCAGCTACGCGACAGCCGATCTAGCGCTGGGACGTTCCTTCGGCGAGAACTGGTCAGCCAAGATTACGGCGACAAATATTACAGATAAGCGCTACTTCATCGATCTGAGCAATACGTTCGGGGGCTCGCACGTGAGCGATCCCAGAATGGTGGTTGTGCAGGTGAGGTACAAGTTTCATTACTGATCGCCGTAATTGCCGACATCGCACGTCATCGCTGAAATCGAAAAAAGCAAAAGGCTTACCGCTGATCACACGGATAACACGGATTTACACGGATCGGGAAAAGTCAATTTCAGTCTGTGATTTGAGTTTTGTAATCAGTTCAATCCGTGTTCATCTGTGGTGAGGTTTTTCGATGCTATTGTGACTTGGCTGAAGCAGCTAAAGGAGCTGTAATGGCCTTGCGGATGTTTGCTTCCGGCGCTTTGTCATTGAACGCGATTACGCCGTCATTCATGGCGATGCCGAGTTTCTTCCATATCTCGTCCAGAT
>DATBVH010000644.1:0-6974 GCA_036515395.1 Candidatus Angelobacter sp. | reverse complement strand
CTGCAATCGGCGTGCGATTTCAGCACTTGCGTTGGCGTCAATTTCCAGCCGCACGGCATCGCCTTTGCGCCGGCGGTGCAGCTCTGTCCTTACGGATTCAAGAAGATTGCGCGACTCTTCCTCTTCCACATAAAGATTGCTGTTCCGGGTAACGCGAAATGATGCAGCCGAAATAATCTCGTATCCGCGGTACATGCTGGCCGCGTGGTAGGTGAGAAGGTCGGCGAGAAAAACGTAGTCTATACCAGTCTGCGAGGGCAACCGCACCAGACGAGGAAGTACCCGCGGGACAGTAATTACGCCCATATAGGTCCCGCTGGCCCGCCGCTTACGTTTGAGCAACAAGGCAATGCAGAGCGCTTTGTTCAGCACGCGAGGAAAAGGATGCGCCGGATCCACCGTTACTGGCGTGAGCAATGGATCAACTTCTTTTTCGCAATACGAATCGATAAAGGCTTCTTGTTCCGAATCGAGGTCCTTCAGGTCAAGGACGCGGATATTTTCCTTCGCCAGCGCCGGCATCAACTGGTTGTTCCAGCAATCGTATTGTTCGTGTACAAATTCGCGCGTCTCCTGGGCAATTAGTTCGCGCTCTTGCTGGGCGGAAAGCGCGTCTGGTCCGGCGTCAATATAGCCTTCTTCAATGCGCTGCAGTAGACCGGCGACACGGACTTCAAAAAACTCATCCAGGTTGCTGGCAGAGATAGCCAGGAACTTTACACGCTCAAGCAGTGGATTTTGCTCGTCATTCGCTTCCTCCAGGACTCGCCGATTGAAGGCAAGCCATGAAGTCTCACGATTGATGTAAAGTGACGGATCTGAAACGGACCGATTCATTTGCTGGAGAGAGGCAGACCTGAAGCCATTTGTAGAAGTTTTACGCCTCTCAACCATTGTAATTGTTCCCGGCAAAGACAGTCAGTTACCTCGATCCAGATGTCATGTAATGCTTTTATAATCTGTTGTGATCTACTGAAAGTATTAGATTTGTGCGTGGTGTCTAACGTCCGCACCGCGAACCCAGAAGATAACGTCTTCAGCAATATTGGTTGCATGATCGGCTACGCGTTCAAGGTTGCGCGCCACGATCAACGTATCCAGCAGATTGCGGTGTCCTCCCACGGATTTGTTCATGGCCGCATCGACGGCTTCAAAGATTTCCCGGTTCATATTGTCCACCAAGTCATCACGTTCCAGCACTGCCTGAGCCATATCGACGTCCGCTGCGAGAAAAGCATTGAGCGCGTCACGAACCATGCTGATGCTGACCTGAGCCATCCGGGGAATATCAACATTCAAAGCGGGATCGGGCCGCGCCAGAAGATCGATGACGCGCTCCGCGATGTTAACTGCCTGGTCGCCTACGCGCTCCAGGTCGGCGTTAATTTTGATGCACGCCACAATAAAACGCAGATCAATAGCCATAGGCTGCTGCATGGCCAGCAAATCGATGGACATTTCATCCACGTCCCGTTCAGCGGCGTTGATCTTGGATTCATCGCGCAGGACCAACTCACAGAGTGACAAGTCGCGATTTTGATAGGCCAGAACCGCGCGCTCCACAGCCTGCTCTGCCATGCCACCCATGGCCAGCAGTTTTTGTTTTAAGTCGTCAAGTCCCTGATGGAAACGCGTGCGCGTCATCCGAACCTCCCGGTAATGTAATCTTCCGTGCGCTTGTCGGAAGGTTTGGTAAACATGGTTTCTGTTTTATCCAGTTCCACCATGTTGCCCATGAGAAAGAAAGCCGTGAAGTCCGCCACCCGCGCCGCCTGCTGCATGTTATGGGTGACAATCACGACCGTGTATTCCTTTTTCAATTCAAAAATCAAGTCTTCAATCTTTGCGGTGGAGATGGGGTCAAGCGCGGATGCGGGTTCGTCCATCAGCAGCACTTCCGGTTCCACTGCCAAAGCGCGTGCAATGCAAAGGCGTTGCTGCTGGCCGCCGGAGAGACTGGCGCCGGATTTCTTTTTGAGGTCGTCCTTGACTTCGTCCCACAGCGCTGCCTGCTTGAGTGAGCGCTCCACCACTTGATCAAGCTCACGCCGATTGCGAAAACCATTCAGCTTCAACCCCGCGGCCACGTTGTCATAGATCGACATGGTCGGAAATGGATTCGCTTTTTGGAATACCATGCCGACGCGGCGGCGTATCCAGACGGGCGAGACACCTTTGCCATAAACGTCCAGATCCCCGATGGAAACAGTGCCTTCCACGCGTGTATCGGGCAGCGTTTCATGCATGCGATTAAGACAGCGGACAAAAGTTGATTTTCCGCAGCCGGAAGGGCCGATGATGGCGGTCGCCTTCTTGGCAGGAATTTCCATGCCGATATCGAACAACGCCTGTTTGGGCCCAAACCAGGCGTTCAAATGGTCCACGTGAATGCCTGCGTCCATCAACTGGCTCCCTTGATTGTGCCTCGGCTGGCGATAAAGCGGAAGAGAATAACGGTCAACATAATCATGGTGATAAGCACCAGCGCGCCGGTCCATGCTTGCTGGTGGGCCTGGTCATACGGCATTTGAGCGTATGTATATATCTGCAGCGGCAGAGCGGCCGTAGGCTGGTTCAGATTGACGTTCCAGTATTGATTGCCCAAGGCGGTAAATATCAGCGGGGCGGTTTCACCCGCGATCCGTGCAAACGCCAGCATGATACTAGTGACAATGCCGGCGCTTGCCGTACGGAGAACAACAGAAAGAATGGTCCGCCATTTTGGAATACCGAGACCAAGCGCGGCTTCGCGAATCGATTGTGGAACCAGAAGCAGCACCTCCTCGGTGGTCCTGCATATGGTGGGAATCATCATGATTCCCAGAGCTACGCTTCCGGCCAGCAGAGAAAAGTGTTTTTGCGTTACCACGATCATCGCGTAGGCCGTGAGCCCAATCACGATGGAAGGCACTCCATTCAGCACGTCAGCGGTAAAGCGAACGATGTTGCCGGATTTGTTGCGCCCGTACTCGGCGAGATACACGCCTGCGCCAATACCCAGGGGAACGCCAATCAGGCTGGCAAGACCGAGCAAGAGAATAGAGCCGATAATCGCATTGGCCATGCCGCCGCCAACTTCACCAATGGGTTTTGGAATTTCAGTAAAAAATGCCCAGTTCAATCCGGCAGCCCCGCGGAAAATAACCGTTCCCAGGATCAGGAACAACGGAACAGTAACGACCAGAGCAGCAAGCGTGATCAGCCCTACGGCCAGTCCGTTGGTGAGCTTGCGCCGTAGAGAGATTGTGCGATTGGGATTAGGCAAGCGCCCTCGCCGGCATTCCCCGGGTGACAGACCAAACCAGCAACCCGGCTAAAGCATTCACGATCAATGTGAGAACAAATAACACCAATGCCATTTCCACCAAAGCACTGAGATATGTGGCGCCGACCGCTTCAGTGAATTCATTGGCGATCACGCTGGCAAGCGTGTGTCCGGGAGCAAAGAGAGAACGCGCAATTTCAGGACGGTTGCCGATCACCATGGTTACCGCCATCGTCTCGCCCAATGCCCGACCGAGGCCGAGAATCACCGCGCCAAAGATGCCCGGCCGCGCATTCCGCAGCACAGCTATCCTGAGCATCTCCCACCGTGTTGCTCCCAGGGCGAGCGCTGCTTCCCGTTGGACACGGGGCACGGCAGTCACCACTTCGCGGGTGATGGAGGCAATGATTGGCAAAATCATGATGGCCAGAATTACTCCTGCGGCCAGCATGCCCCAACCGTATTTTGGGCCGCTGAAAAGGCCTGTCCAGCCAAAGTATTTCGCCAGGAAAGGCTGAACGTGTACCCGCAAAAATGGCGACAACACGAAAATACCCCACAGCCCGTAAATTACGCTGGGGATCGCCGAAAGAAGTTCGACCAGCAAAGACAGGATGCCGCGCAGCCGTCGCGGGCAAAGCTCAGTCAAGAAAAGCGCGGTTCCTACCGATAACGGAACAGCGATGACCAAGGCAACAATCGAGGAAACGATGGTGCCGTAGATGAAAGGCAAAGCGCCAAAATCTTCAGCCACCGGGTCCCAGATTTGTTTGGTCAGGAACTTGAAACCGAACTTGACCATGGAAAGCCGTGACTCACGCAGCAGCTCATAAATGATCAGCCCCACAACAGCCATGACTGCGACAGCGCAAAGCACCACAAAGCCGCGAAATACCTGGTCCGCCAACGCACTTTCTTTAGGGCCGACACGGACTTTTGGGACTACTCTGAGCTTTTCGGCGTCGGCAATGCCGGGTAGGCCAGGATCTCCCGCAGCAGGTTCTACTGGGCTGCTGGAAGGCCTGCGTTCGGGCACTGTTCGCATGGTCAAAAGCTAGCAGACGATTGTTAATAGATTGTTAAAAAAGAAGCGCCGGGAGGTTAAACCGGCGCGAGGGACAAAAAAGCAAATCTCACCACGGATGAACACGGATGAAACGGATTTACAAATTCAACATGGCCCTATTGACCTTTGATCCGTGTATCAATGTTATCAGTGGTGAGGTTTTTGGGTTCTTGTGCAAGGCAGCTCAAGTTTATTTCTTTGCTGATTGCCCAGCTTTTGCTTTGACCTCTTTAATCCGCGCTTTTACTTTCGTCGCTACGTTCTTGGGCAGGGGAGCATATTGCAGTGATGACGTCATCGTTTGTCCCTTGTCCACCATCCAGGTTAGAAAATCGACAAACGCTTTTTCCTTAGTTGCATCAGCCCATTCCGCGGGGACTAGAAGCCAGGTAAAGCTGCTGATTGGGTAGGCGTCTTTGCCCGGAGCGTTGGTGATTGAAACGCGGAAGTCTTCCGGCATGTCTTTCACTGAGGCGGCTGCGGCTGTCACCGATTCAAGGCTGGCTTTTACAAAGTTTCCAGCAGCATTTTGCACGCTGCCATAAGGCATTTTATTGGAGACGGCATAGATCAGCTCGACGTAACCAATGCTGCCGTCCGTCTGCTTCACCATGCCGGAAACGCCCTCATTGCCTTTTCCGCCCAGTCCGGCGGGCCAGTTCACTGACGTTCCCTTACCAACTTTGTCTTTCCAAGCCGAGCTCACTTTGCTGAGATAGTCGGTGAAAATGTACGTCGTGCCGCTGCCATCGCTGCGATGCACGACCACAATATCCTCGTCTGGGAACTTCACGCCCGGATTAGCTTTGGCCAGCCGTGGATCGTTCCATTTCTTGATGTTGCCCAGATAAATATCAGCTAGAACGTCACCGGTGAACTTGAGTTCGCCGGTCACACCGTTGATGTTATAGGTAGGTACAACCGCGCCCAGCACCGTGGGAATATGAAAAACTTTACCGGAAACCTTGGCCAGCTGCTCGTCTGTCATGGGACCGTCACTGGCGCCGAAATCAACGGTTCCTGATGTTAATTGCTGTATGCCGCCGCCGCTGCCGATGGACTGATAATTGATCTGCACGTCCGGGTGGGCGTTGTGATATTCGCTGAACCATTTCTGATAAATCGGATTGGGAAAGGTTGCGCCCGCACCGTTCAAGTTTGTCTCCGCGCTCGCCGAGCCGATCATCGCGGCCACAAGCGCCAGTGCCATCGCAAGTCTCAGTTTCATTGTTGCTCCTCTAGTATTGAAATCCGTGTGCACGAGATCAAGCTAACAAAGCAGTGTTAAATGAGTGTTAAAAACAAAAAGCAGCTGCTAGCTCTTAGCCGCTGGCTTTTGGCTCTTGGCTTTTGGCCATTGGCTCTTAACTGTTGCTTTTAGCTGTTTTTCCTGAAGACATCTTGATCGTCGGTGATAGTCAAAATTCGTGCGGTACCGCCGCTCTTGCGGCAAAAGGCCGATCATTATCAGGCACGCAAAACGATACCTGCACGCATGAATGAGCAGAACAAAAAGGGAGATTTCATGGCGCGACGCTCGCAGTTGAATTCGCAAAAAAAGCGCCGGCTGCTCAGGCCGGCGCTCAAATTAAAGCAGGGAGAAATGGTGCACTGCGGCTACGGAATTACATAGCGCAATACGAGATGGTCCATGAACATGTGGGCATTCTTGGGCGCGCCTACTGCCACGAACCACGGAGCCCGGGTTGAATAGCTGGCATCATTGATCAACAACAAAGCGCCAAATTGCGGGTTCTTCCACAGGGTTTGCGTCAGGACAAAGCTGCCTTCCTGAATGGCACGGTTGTTGCTGTTGGCTGAGTTCGTTCCGCCAAATCCAATGCAGGGCCGGTTGATTGCAGGATGCCCAGGAGCGCAGGAGACAGGTGTTGCGACTGCTGCTGCCGTCAAATCATTGAATGAATTGCGTCCAAAGTAGTAGCCGCCGTAGTAAGCCCCAATCTGTGTTTTGCCCATCGTGGCTTCCACTCCGGTATAAGCGGAACCGGCATGCACCATGGATGTATCAATCGTAAAGGCTCCGGGTGCTATTGCAATTGGCGCTACAACGTACTGAGGTCCAAGGCCGTTGAAGTACCGGGCAGTGCCGGTTCCGTAAATGCCGTAAGCCATGACACGGAAGTTCTTGGCCAGTTCAAGATTCAAGCCGCCCATGCCGGCGGTGCCAAAACCCGAATGGCTGGTAAATGTAGTGCTGCCTCCGGGGACCGCGGTAACTTTCACTGAAGTGACGACTCCGCCGCCTTCCAGGTGAAATGCGCGCCCGCCCATCTTAGTGTCGAAGGCCATTTTGGTCATGAGGTCAGGAATGAGGTTGGGCACGCCCGGTGTAGCGGCGCCATCAAGCTGTGGAGTCAGCACAGTATTGAAAGTTGTAGGAACGGTGACTTGGCCGTTGGTGTATTGCTGTGGGTTATCGATAGAGAAAGCCCATGAGAATTTATCGCTGGGCCGGAGCGTGAGTCTGAACTGTCCATCACGCGAGTATGGCATTCCGACGTGAATATTGCCGTCAGCTGAGTAGGTAGTCGCGAGATCGGCTCCAAATGGCGATGTGCCAACGCGGTTTGGGGTAATCAGGCTCCAGGCTTGACCGGCCGTGATCTCCCACATGCCGCGCTT
>DATBVH010000643.1:0-4903 GCA_036515395.1 Candidatus Angelobacter sp. | reverse complement strand
TCGTCCCATGAGATTTGTGCGAAGTCGCTTGCATCTCCATTGCCCTGTCCTTTAGGGGCGGTACGCCGCATAGGGTGCATGACTCGGTCGGGCGAGTAAACGCGATCAAGATATTTCGTCACCTTCGCACAGAGAAATCCGCGCGTTACCGGGTGCGCGGGATCGCCTTGCACTCGCGTGGCCCGGCCATCTTCCACGGTAACCAGAATTCCGCAGGCATCGGGACAATCATGCGAGCAAACGGCGTGTACGACCTTCTTCATGATTCCATTATTATATGGCTTCTGACGGGAGAGAATTAGCTAAACGACGCACCAAGTTCCAAAGGTAATAACGCTTTAGGCAGAAACGGAACGCACCATCGAACTGGCCTGTATTTTTAACGCGCGCAGATCAAGTTTGCCGGTGCCCAGGATGGGTAGGGCATCCACGCGGAAGAACTGGTCTTTGCGGGGCTTCCAGAGCGGCGGAAGCTCTGCGGAACCAAGTTTTGCCAGTACAGGTGCGAGTTGTTCCGGGCTAAAAGTGTGCAACACCACCAGTCGCTCTCCTCTTTTTTCGTCCGGAGCGGATGAGACCACAAACACCTGCTCAGCCGTTTCTGCCAGCTCGTGCAATTTTTCTTCGACCCTTACATGTGGGACCATTTCACCGCCAATTTTGCTGAAGCGGCTCAGCCGGTCCGTGATGGTAAGAAAACCATCGTCAGCCACGGCCGCAATATCGCCGGTGGTATACCACCCGTCCTGCAAAATCGCGCGGGTTTCTTCCGGACGCCCCAGATATCCTTGCATCACGTTTGGCCCACGCACCAAAAGCATTCCCGGCGTGTCCGGTGGCAGCGGCTGTCCTGTCTCAGGCTCGACAATCCGGACGCTCATGCCCGGTAAGGGATGGCCAATCGTCCCCTGGCGCGCTCCGCGTTGGACGATGCCTGGAGCGCGATAGTCAAAAATATTTACGGCCACCACCGGTGAGCATTCCGTGCAGCCGTAACCTTCCAGCGGCCGGACGCCAAACTGGTCTTCAAACGCGCGCGCCACGCGTTCTGGAAGCTTTTCCGCGCCCACCAGCACACAACGCAGACTGGCAAAATCTTCTTTGGGAACACGGCGCGTGTAGGCCTGCAGGAACGTCGGAGTGGTAATCATGAAAGTGACGCGGTACTTCCGCGTCAACTCGCCGATAATTTGCGCATCCAGGGGGCTGGGATGGAATACCACGCCTACGCCATACGTTGCCGTAAGCCACAGAGTAACCGTAAAACCAAACGCATGGAAGAAGGGCAGCACGCCCATGATTTTGTCGTCGCTCGAAAAGGAAAATACCTGCGTCATCTGCCGGATATTGGCCAGCACGTTGTGGTGCGTGAGCATCACGCCTTTGGGGTCGCCTGTGCTGCCGCTGGAAAAAATGATGGTAGCCAGATCATTAGTAGTACGCTTCCGCGCGCCCACTACCTTCTTTATCAGCGTGTATGGCAGGAAAACGGCCACGAGCAGCGCCACAATTTTTTCAGTGGATTTAAGATTGGCCAGGACGTCTTCCAGATAGATCGCGCGTCCGGGGACCTCAATCTTATTGACGGCGGCAAGCTTTTCCAGAAAGAGCTTTGACGTCACCACCGTTTGCAATCCGCATTGTTGCGCGCAGGATTCCAGAGTTTCAGTGCTCGCGGTGTAATTCAGGTTGACTGGAACTTTGCCAAGCAATACAGCGGCAAAATTCACCAGTGCTCCCCCGACTGATGGCGGCATCAGCACTCCCACCATTTCCTGGTCTTTCCACTGCGCGCGCAATCTGCGGGTAACAAAAATGAGCTTGATTAACATGCTGACAAAGGTCACTTCAGGGAAACGCGCATCGCCCATGCAGAAGCGGAAGGGATGGCGTCGAGCTGTATGCACCAGCGCTCGATCAAGTGTGAGGCTCTCAACGCGGTCTGCTTCAAAAGCGGCGGCCTGCAGGGCCTGGACTGACCTCCGGACTTCCGCGGCGCTCGCGCTAGAAGGCAGCCATGGGCCAAAGCTAACAGTCACGCGATACGGCATGCGCCGCGGCGCTTTCCATAAGAACCGCTCACGCTCATAGCTGAAGATGCTTCCCCATACGCCGTGCAGGTTTACTGGAATCACAGGCGCGGCCAAGCCGTGAATGATCCTCTCCATGCCTTTGCGGAACGGCAACATTGAACCAGTACGGGTGATATGGCCTTCAGCAAACACGCATACCAGTTCGCCTGCTCGAATGGCATCACTGGCGATCCGGAATGAACGCACAATGTCCCGTGGACGCATTTCCGTGGGAATGGGAATGGCGCGCATGAGCAGCGCGAAAGGTTTTATAAAGGGAAAGTTATAGACATCGCTGAATATCAGAAAACGTACAGGACGCTTGGCCGCTGCGCTGATAAGCACCACGTCAACAAAAGACATGTGGTTGGAAACCAGCAGCGCGCCCCCTGTTCTGGGAATGTTTTCTTTGCCCAGAAGCTTGACCCGATACATGATCCGGGACAGGAACCACAAAAGAACGCGCAGTCCCCAGTTGGGCAATGCAGTGACCAGGCGGACCAGCAGAGATTGCCGGGGCTGTGAAACTTCGTGAGTAGGTTCCCTGGTGGGCATCACGCCACGCTCAGAAAAGTCGGCGGCGGACATTCTGGCACCAACTGCCATCCCATGTAAAGAGCAACGGGAGCGCAGTTCCATTTTGGAATAAAACAGTCGCACCAAGAGTCCGCATTTGTGCAGATCTTCTCTGTCAGCGGGCCGGTATTTCTGCTTCCAGAACCTCCTAGACATCCCTCCAGGCACAAAAATTCCGGGCGTCAGTGAGAATCAGATTCTCATCTGTCCTGCTCGTCATTGGAAACGGCAGCATTGAAATTCCGTTGGGCGCTCGTACGCCGGAACCACCGAGGTAACTCAACGTTACCAGCGTAACCACACAACATGATTGAAGTTGACCTAAAGTTACGGCAATCAGGCGAAGGACGATCCGGACGTTTTCTTCCTCGTCTAGCTGTCGCCATGCCCAGGTAGGCAAATGGCGCGCAGCGCAGTAACAAGGAGATGGGTGTTATATGTGTGAAGGAGAAATTCGGGGCGCAGCCCGTAATACTGCGAGACCATCGACAACCGGCAAACCGCGACGGAACGGGTACCGCTTGGGATGGTTAATTCTGATTTCGACCACAATTCTAGCCGGCTTATGTACGGCGGTTTTTGCCGCAGAGCCGCAAGGTGTTGTATTGGTCGGGGCGGGGTCCAGCGTTCCTCTGCCGCTCTATCGCAAGTGGGCTGACCTCTATAACGAGAACAACAAGACAATCCAGTTGCAATACATCGCGCTGGGAACTATTGAGGGGATCGCCCAAATTAGCCATGGTACCAGCGACTTTGGCGCGGGAGAGGTTCCCCTCTCGCCGGAAGAGCGCCGCCTGGGCAACTTAACCGAGCTGCCCGTGGTACTGATTGGCATCGTTCCTATTTACAACCTGCCGGGAATCCAAAACCTGCGGCTCACGGGCGACGTGCTGGCTCAGGTGTACTTGGGGCACATCACCAACTGGAATGATCCGGCAATCGTAAAGCTCAATCCGGGCATTGCTCTGCCTAACCTGCCGATCCGGGTGATTTACCGCCCCGGCGGGAAAGGCAGCAACTACGTGTTTACGGAATATCTCTCGAAAGTCAACGGAAAGTTTCACGATCAGATAGGACGGAGCGCTTCACCTAAGTGGCCAGTCGGGCAACCGGCAGAGCGCAGCTCAGATATGGCGGACAAAGTACAAAGTACGCCTGGGGCACTTGGGTACGTGGAACTTCAGTATGCAGACGATAACAAAATCACCCATGCCAGCGTGCTGAATGCAGCCGGAAAGTTTGTGAAGGCCACGGCGGCAAGCATCACTGCTTCATGTGTCGCCGTGGAAGCTCCGGGCTGGGACAAACTCGCGGCTTCGTTGACGAATGCTCCGGGAGCAGACTCTTATCCGATCTCCAGCTTTACCTGGTTATATGTCCGACCCAGCGCGCGCGACCAACGCCGGACTGCGGCGCTGGTAGGCCTGCTCAACTGGGCGTACTCCGATGGACAGAATATTGCAGTCCAGGAGGGCTATTCCGATTTACCAAAACAACTGGTGGTGAAGGTTTTGACCAAAGTTAATGTCATGAAATGAATCACTGGCCAATTAATGAATTTGTAGAGCGCCCCAGTAGTGCTCAAGCTGAAATATAAGGAGATAAAGTGTGAAGACGTTAGTTGACGAACAGGAAATTCAATCTAACCCGGCGATAGAACGCGACGAAAGAAGCCGGCATGAAGCCCCAAAGATCGGTGTGAGACAAAGGGTAGCAGTACCAGCAACGCCCCCGGCTGCGCAGTCCCAGACGGACTGCTATGAAAGTTGCCTGGATCTTGCCGCTGAGTTCCTCGGACGCGGGTAATTTGCCGCTGTTGTGAAAAAAGCCTGGCGTTTTCATGCCAGGCTTTTCCAATTTTAAATACTGCTAGACCGTCATCAATTCTTTTTCCTTGGCGGCGGCCATTTCTTCCATCTTTTTGATCTCGGCATCGGTCAGCTTCTGGACTTCATCCAGCGCTTTCTTCTCTTCATCCTCAGAGATTTTTTTGTCCTTCATAGCTTTCTTGATGGCTTCATTGCCGTCACGGCGGACGTTGCGAATCGCCGTGCGATGGTCTTCCAGAATCTTGTGCAGATGCTTCACCATGTCCTTGCGGCGTTCTTCCGTAAGCGGCGGAACCGGGATGCGAATCAGTTTGCCATCATTTTGAGGATTTAGTCCCAGACCTGCGGAGCGAATTGCCTTCTCAATATCGGCAATAATGCCTGGATCGTATGGCTGCACCGTGAGCAATTGCGATTCCGGCGAAT
>DATBVH010000642.1:0-3650 GCA_036515395.1 Candidatus Angelobacter sp. | reverse complement strand
CTCCCAGCGTCAGCAGCTTCATGCCGGTGCCATCGGGCTTCACCACATAAATCTGTGTGTTCAACCCGCCGCCAGGAGCAATCCCCACTGCAATCCAATCGCTTGCCGGAGACCACTGCTGCTCCGTCACCGGATCGTCGCCGTTGGTAACCATGCGCGGATAGCCGCCCTCAGCAGGCACCACCCATACCTGCGGCGATCCGCTCATATTGGAGATAAAGCTCACCCACTTGCCGTCCGGGGAAAACCGGGGAGCTACCGCGCTTCCTACTCTCGCCATACGCGCCACTGCGGCAGCGAAGTCTTTTTGGGGATTCGCTTGCTGCTTGGGTTGAACGGCCATTGCCGCTCCCATGCAGCAGAACAGCACAGCAAAAGCTGATCTTCGTTTCAACATTGTTCCTCGTCTCCTGCTGCTCCCTTTCCGATCAGTGTTATCTGTGTTAATCAGTGGTGAGATTTTGCTTTCCGATCACCAGATCACCGGCCCCCGGACTGCGCCGCTTTGCGCAGGCTGGAGTGGCGTGTGCGATCAACCGATCTTCTAGCTTGCCTTCCCTTCCTTCGCTGCGCGCGCTTGTGCTGCGTCATAGCTCTCGCCATAAATCGACGGCACTTTGCCGCCCATGGGCCTCAGATAAGTAGAAAGCTGTCCACGATGGTGAATGCTGTGGTTCTGCGAGAGTGTAAGGAAACTGACAGCCGGCATCTGAAACATCCCGCGAAAATCGACGGATTTGATCAGTTGTTCGCCGCTCAGGCCTTCAATCTGCTTTATGTTCGCGTTGAAGCTCTCATCAAACCACGCGGCGATTTTGGCGGAGTTGTTGATTGAATCCGGGCGATTGTTGGGCGTGAAATCAAATTTTCCCGCGCAGATGCCGCCGAGAAAGCGATGTTCCGCCGCCACAATGTGCCACGCCAGTTCCAGCGCGCTCTTGGCCACCGGCTCCGGGCGATAGTCGCCTTTATCCAGCGGTATGGCTTCAATCACCCGCTTAGTGGTTTCGTGCTCTGTTTTGATGATGGGCAGTGTGAGTGCAAGCAAAAATTTGGCTTGATCGGGAGTCATCTGTGTAAACATGGCGTAGGTGTTCCTTTCGTGGGACAAGGAAACATTCTACCAGCGGCCTGCGATGCGAAGCGCCTCTTGTGGCCTCTGACGAATTCGCAACGGTCAGCGAGAGTCACAGGGATTACACCGTTGATTTGCGCTTCTCATTTGTGCTTGCTCTGGCTCACAGTATGAACGATAAACTTGGAGCCATCTCCTTTTTCATTGGCGCTCTCTATCCCACGTAGTTAGAAGGTAGCGTTCGTTCTCTCTTACGAGGCAAAATTGTGACACACAGAAAATTGTTTTTTCAGCGCCAACCGCGACTTGCCTGGTGTTTTGAAAAACCCTGGCGCTTGGCATTGATTCTATGTTTGTGCGGCCTGGGTCTCACCTCTTGGAGTCTTCTCCTGGGGGTCGGGCATTTTAGCAACAACGCAGGCTGTCCGGTTGGATTCATTGACAGACCCAATTGTTTCGCAATGTACGTGTTCATTCTGCCCCTTCTATTTTACCTGGGAAGCGATCTTCTCCGCATTGCGACTTCTGAGATAGCAACCCTGACGAACAAAAACTTAGGGGTAATTGCAAAATCGCCTCTCAATAAGACTAGCTTGTCTTTCGAAGAATTATTACAGGCAAAAATAAGCGACAGCGCGAAAAGTGGCCTTGCCTTTGCAATAGCTGTTGGCGTCATCGCGACAATAGTTAGTTTGTGCATGTTTTTTGCAAATTCTTCGAATTTGGTTGATGACTGGTCGCAGTCCTATTTGAGTGGATCTCTCTGGCACAAGCGATTCAGTGTTGCTCTGGATTGCACCGTTTTTGCTGTGCAAGGAATGTATGTCTTCTTAGGATTATTCTGGGCCACCAAGATCGCCACCTTCATGTTCAGATTGGTAAAGCCTGTATTTCATCCAAATCAAGATTTTCAATTCGCGCCAATTATCACCGACCCACAAAAGCGCTTAGGCTTGTCTCCACTTGGGAAGATCCTAACCCGCATCGGATTAATCGTCTTAGTTTTTGAAACGTATGTTGCTCTCTACAGCATTCAAGACACCGCTGATCACAGACATGGCGAATGTTTAATGAAATACTTGCACGAAACGTTGAATCCTAAAAACACTTTTGGGCAGGTATTGGGTCTTGGATACATAAAATCGATGGTTGATTTTGGCGGGGCTGGCACCATCTCACTAATCGCGTTATCTGCCGTGCTGTGGCTATGCTACAGCTACATTCCGCTCTTCGTCATCAGACCACATCTGGCGCGCCTTAAAGTGAACAATGGCTACGGAACGCCCGAGTGCTGGATCAGGCTTATGCGGACGATGACGAAAAATTGTCAAAGCGTCTCGACGCTCAGTTCCGATCCCTGGATTCTTCCAGCTTTTGGCCAAACGGGGCAAGCCTTGGGCTTATGATGTGCTTGGCCCTGGCCTGTATTCCAATCTTGGCTTTTTATCCTCCGGCGTTGGGGTACGCCGTTGCGTCGGGTCTGGCGCTGGCAGCATATAAAACGCTATTCGCCAAGAAATGATCCATTGATGGCCTGAAGGTTCTGCAGCATTCCGCTGGATCAGCCCTAACCCAATACGACCAGTACGTCCGGTCCAGCGTCCGGTACTGGATTGCCTCAGCGATGTGTGTTTGCTCTCAATCTGCGGGCTGCCTTCCATGTCGGCAATGGTCCGCGCGACTTTCAATATCCCGTCATGCGCCCGGACACAAGGTCCCTGCTGTTGCATGGCGCGCTCCAGCATGCGCTCACTGTCAGTGCCCAGGTCGCAATAGGCGCGGATCTGGCGTGAGTTCATCTGTGCTTGGAATCGTTGCGCTCACCAGCCGCGGCAAAGCATTGAGCTGGACCCTCGCGGGCGCAGCCCGGAAGCGGCGTCCAATGCGCCGACGCCATGAGAGTCGACCCATCGGAGTCCTTGCGGCATCAGTAGCCGAACATCGATGATCTCTTCCTTGTATTAGCGGCGATTCCATCCTTTATTAATAGATAAAGCAGAAGGGCGAACATCCCAGGTAAGCCGTCGGTCCGTTCATCCAGCGTTCGTGCAGGGGATAAGCTGTGCTTACCTGTTAAAATATTTATGACCACGATTTCACCGCGCGGAGAGGTGCGTGAGTGGTTGAAACGATCCGCCTCGAAAGCGGACATACCTTAACGGGTATCGGGGGTTCAAATCCCTCCCTCTCCGCCATGCAGTCTGCAGCTCAGAGAATTGTTCTCTGATTTCTTCCAAAATGGCCCGATTCCGGGTGATTTCTCGATTTAAGTGGGAACGAAATGGGCAGTGGTGCCTTGGCACTGCCGTAAATAATGGCGATTTTCTCTACAGGCCTAGTGAGCAGTTCCTTTCCGCAGAACTGTGCCGCATTGTGCAGAAATGATTGAGATTAGAATTCTCTAGGCCAAGGAGGTGGTGTCGACCCCCAAACCTGCTGTTTTGGTCTCCTTATTCTCCAGTCGATCTTTTGCTCTTTGTATGCAAAAACCGGCGAAGTGGGGATGAAATGATTTATTTAAGCGTTGAGCTGCTCAGTTGGAGTTCGCTGAAGATCTGGACGCATCGCAGCATTA
>DATBVH010000641.1:0-4222 GCA_036515395.1 Candidatus Angelobacter sp. | reverse complement strand
GAAACTGCCGCCGGTCCGTGATGTAGTAAAGCTGCAGGGACATTGCCCGAGCATTGTAATTGGCTGGGCCGCCAACGCCGGCAGGCAACTTGATAGCCGTAAAATTACTCTCTTAAGAATGCCTCTCTCGCTGCAACTCGTATGGCTTTTTGCGCTCGCGCTCCCCATTGCCAGCATCGCCTGGACGGTTACCCATGAAGAAATTTTCCGCGAGCCGCGTGAGTATTGCGTCCGCCAGAGTGAGGGCCATGCCAACCCCATATGCCGCAAGTTCTTCTTTCTGTTCACTTGCGAATTCTGCTTCAGCCACTATGTCACGGCCTTCTTCCTCTTCCTCACCCATTACAAGCTGCTCTTCAATGATTGGCGCGGCTACCTCATTGCCCTCTTCGCGCTGGTCTGGATCGCCAATCAATACATGAGCGTTTACGCTCACCTGCGTCTCGATATCCGCAAAGACCGCGTCGAAATCAAGCACGTGGAAAAGAAAGTGGAAGAGCTGGAAGAGCGGAAAGCGGCTTAGTCTTTTGCTCCGTCCCGACGCTGAGCTTGATGAAGCGGAGGGCATCCTATCCCAACTAAGAATCCACCTGGCCCACTCTCTCGCCAGATGATGTCACGGTGCTAACGACGTTTGTGTCTGTGCGTCGAACATTGCAAGGCACCTTAAAAATCGACCAGCGTAGCAGATAGAACGCAGTTGCCTGCCGAATAGCAGAATGACTCTGCTCCACAAGTGGAGGAAATTGATTGGCAAGCGCTCACGATCACGGTCTAATGCCGTCGCTCCTTTCGCCACTGGTCGCTTTATTGATCGCTGTTAGTCCAGCATTCGGCGAATCCGCAGATGCCAACAGGCGTCAGGTAACCAAGCTGGCGGAGGGCGTTTACAGCATCCAGCACAACAATCTGAATGACGGCAACCCCAGTGGAAATACCACGGTGATTATTGGCGACAGGGAGGTTTTCGTCGTTGACTCCTGTTTCCTGCCCTCCGTGGCGCGCGAGGACATTGCACAAATTCGCCAATGGACTGACAAACCCGTGGGCTATTTGCTCAACACTCATTTTCATAACGACCACAATAATGGGAACAAAACCTACCTTGATGCATTCCCTTCCCTAGCCATCATTGCCCAGGAGGAAACCAAGAAAGATATGGACCTCATCCAGCCGGGCAACATTGAGCGAGCGCCTGGGCAACTCGCGGCGACAATCGCGACCTTGAAGGAGGGAAGGCTTAAGAATGGTCGGAAACTAACCGAAGACGAGAAAAAGCAAGTTCAGGAGCTGCTGCCTGGCATGGAACGGCGGGAAGCGGAATTCAAGACGATGGTTTATCAGCCGCCTACACTCACCTTCACCGATAAGCTCGACATCGATATTGGAAATCGGGAGGTACAAGTCAAGCACCTGGGGCGAGGTAATACCCCGGGAGATACCATCTTGTACTTGCCAAGGGAAAAGATCCTGGTCGCTGGCGACCTCCTGGTTCATCCTATCCCGTACACCTATGACGGCTACCCCGTTGAGTGGGTTCAGACCCTCCAAAACATGGCCCAGTTGGATGCTGAAATCATCGTCCCCGGACATGGGCCGGTGTTGCATGGCAAAGCGTACCTCTATCTGGTGACTGATCTGCTGAAAAGTGCCGTAGAGCAAGTGCGTGCGCGAATTCGCCAGATAGGCCATCCCGGATTTCATTCGCTGGATGAGGTGAAGGGCTCCGTAGACTTGACGCCATTCCGGGCAAAATTTGCCGGTGACGATAAAGATCTTCAGGCAGAGTTTGACGACATGACAATGCATCTGGTGAAAATTGTTTTCAACGAAGCTGCGCTGCGCTAGAGCAAAAGAAAATTCACGACAACGTCCATTACCCTAACTTCCGGGGGGAAAGATTTGCTCTTGTCCACCCGTGCGAGCCCAGCTTAGAACTGTAACTTTTGACCGTTCTCATTCCCAGCCAATTCCTTCTTAATGCCAGTTGTGGCTGTTTCATATTCCAAATCACTAAGGACCCGGAAGCGGTGATTCCACTCGCTTATCCGGGGGCCTTGGAAGGGACCCAATGAAGAACTGCACGTATGCCCTGCTGCTTTTAGTTGCTTTTTCCCTGCCTGCATTCGCACAGCACGATATCGAATTGAGCGGCGGTTATCGCCACATATCCGGCGATAACGGCCTTGATGGATATTCTGGGGGCATCAGTTGGAATCCCATCCCCAATTTTCAATTGTTTGTGACCTACGATGGCGTGTATGACAATTCCACCATCGGTGGATTCGAATTGACTCCAGTAGGAGTGACCATCGTGAACAGTCATATGCAGGAAATACTTACCGGTCCTCGCTTTTTTCTGCCCGGCGTATGGAAAGGTCACGGACGTATCGAGGGACATAGGCTGATCCCCTATCTCCAGGCAGGATTCGGGGAAGCCCGCCTGCACACCGACCTCAAGCAATCTACCATCGGCGCGGTGCAGGCTGCGGATACGGCATTTGCATGGGAAATTGGTGGCGGCGCCGATTTCAGGATATACCCGCACTTTACCCTTCGCCCTGACCTCGGTTTTCTGCGTACCCATTTCGCCGACTCGGGCCAGGGACGTGTTCGCCTGGGTCTAAGCGTGGTTTGGAGCCTGCGATCAAGGTCTCAATAAAAAGTTTCAAAGCGGAAGCTGGGAAATGCAGTAGTTGTGCGACGGTGTTGCCAATTACGCAGGAGAAGCTTGGCTTCTTTAAGTCTCGAACTAGCACAGGATCCTTTTGTCTAAGATTTTTAGGACCAGCCATCAATCAACGTAAAAATAGACTTGAATCAAATTCGTGTTTATTCGCGTGATTCGCGGCCCAAGAGTTTTGCCGCCGTAGGGTGCCCTCCCGACGGTCGGGAAACCCATCACGGCAGGGTCTTTGCGATCTCCGGGCCTTCTTCCGCTGCGTGTTTGGCGGGCTCAAGATGGAACTTCGTCAGTCCTTCTTTGAGTACTTCAAACGCCTCTTCCGGCGTATCCACCATCGTAAAGCCGTTCACGTCTTCCGGAGAGATCGTCCCGGCATCTGCCAGCGCTTCAAGATTCAGCACACGGTTCCAGTATTCCCGGCCATAAACAATCACCAGGATTTTTTTGGCTAGCTTGTGAGTTTGCGCCAGCGTAAGGATTTCAAAAAATTCGTCCAGCGTGCCAAACCCTCCGGGAAAGACCACCAGGGCCTTGGCCAGGTATGCAAACCAGTATTTGCGCATGAAGAAATAATGGAACTCAAAATTCAGTTCCGGAGTGATGTACTGGTTCGGATATTGCTCAAACGGCAGCCGGATATTCAGGCCAATCGTTTTTCCGCCGGCTTCACGGGCACCACGGTTCGCCGCTTCCATAATTCCCGGGCCGCCGCCGGAGGTCACCACAAACCTGTGCCGCCTGCCGGGGAGTGTGAGCGTCCATTCGGTAAGCATGGCCGCCAGCCTGCGCGCTTCTTCGTAATAGCGCGCCATCTCCACTCCGGCGTGGGCGCGCTTTAGCGCCGCTTGCAAGGCATCGCCATCTTTCGCTCCAGGTTGTTGGTGAGGTGAAGCTGGCTTGGCTGAGCCGGGCTTTTCCAGGATCGTTAGGGCATTCTGCGCGTCAGGCAGGCTGGCAAATCGTGCCGAGCCAAAAAATACCACGGTGTCCTGGATTTTTTCGCGCCGAAACCGTGACAGCGGTTCCTGATACTCCGAAAGGATGCGCAGGATTCTTCCATCCGGGCTGTTGAGGAACTCCGGATTCAGGTAAGCCATGGGAGCGGGAAGCAGCTCCGGCATTGGCTCTTCAGCGTCAGGAATTTTATTGTTCTTTGCCATTCAATCTATCGAAAAATAAATATGCAGAAAACCTAAACTCAAGCCCGGTCTCGATAGCGAACCGCCTCCACCACGCCCAACCATATATCCAGCAGGCCAAGGCCAGAGACCGCTCCGCGAACAAAGCCCAGTTGCACCAAATGCTGAAAGCCAGTCCACTGTGACGTCCATCCATCGCTGAACCAGAAGCGCGTCCAGGGAAGAACGATCAAGACCAATCCTAATTCGATGCAGAATAAAACATACACCACCACAAAAACCCGCTGCAGCCACACAGGCATTTCAGCGGTATTCTCCGGGGCCGGTCCAGTAGGGTCTGCCGGAGTTGGGTCTTCGAGATTCGTGGAAGTAATTTTCAAAGGATTCGGGAGGTTTG
>DATBVH010000640.1:0-3044 GCA_036515395.1 Candidatus Angelobacter sp. | reverse complement strand
CTGGCAGGCGCTCTCGACGTGCTCCGCGTGGTCTCTGAGGCATCGGAATACCAGGAATTTGACGCCCAAGGGATTGCCGCCGCCAACCTGATTTCCGCCCAAACCGCTCCCCGCGCCCTGGTCCTGCATGCACCAACCTACAATTCTCCGGTATTCTTGACTGGCAGGCGTTCTCTACTGGGCTATCCGGGTTGGATGTGGTCGCGTGGTCTGGATTATTCTGTACGTAGCGCAGATATTCAGCGCATCTACTTAGGTGCGCCAGAAGCGGAAGCCCTGCTGCGGAAATACAACGTGGATTATGTGCTTGTCGGACCAATGGAACTTGCGTCGTACAAGGTAAATGAGCAATTCTGGTCGAAGTACAAAACGCTGTGGCAGGCAGGCGCGTATCGCGTGTACCAAATCGGGGAACAAAGTAAGTGAGGTAGAAAATGAAGATTGGCATTCTTACCGGAGGCGGCGATTGTCCGGGGCTGAACGCGGTAATCCGCGCCATTGTCCGCAAGGGAGTTTTTCATCATCAGGACCAGTTTGTCGGCTTTATGGAAGGTTGGCGCGGCGTGCTGGAAAACATTACTCGTCCGCTTGACCTGGAAGCGGTGAAAGGAATTCTGCCGCAGGGCGGCACCATTCTGCGCACGTCGCGCACCAATCCATCCAAGAAAGAGAATGGGATGGAGCGCTGCATTGAGAATCTGAAGAAGAATGGCGTTGAAGCGCTGATCGCGCTGGGTGGTGACGATACGCAGTCGGTTTCATTGAAGCTTTACGACCGTGGCGTGAAAGTGGTGGCCGTCCCCAAAACCATCGATAACGATCTTACCGGGACCGATCTCTGTTTTGGTTTTGATACGGCTGTGAGCATCGCCACGGAAGCGATTGACCGTGTACACACCACCGCCGAAGCGCATAACCGCGTGATCGTAGTGGAAGTGATGGGGCGCGAAGCCGGTTGGATCGCCATTTACAGCGGCGTTGCCGGGGGAGCAGACGTAATCCTGATTCCCGAGCAGCCGTTCGATATCCAAGAGATTGCTGAGACTATCAAGAACCGCCACGATCGCGGACGTTACTTCAGCATTATTGTGGTGGCGGAAGGCGCCAAACTTAACACACGTTCTGCAGAAACCGAGCGCAGAAAAACGGATGAGTTTGGACATGTGCGTCTGGGCGGCATAGGCAACACGCTTGCGGCTGAGCTCGAGTCCCGCACCGGCTTTGAGACGCGCGCCGTTGTGCTCGGGCACATCCAACGCGGGGGGTCGCCGACGGCTTTTGATCGCATGCTGGCTACACGGTACGGCATTGGGGCGATTGACCTGGTGCATCAAGGCAGGTTCGGCCGCATGGTGGCGCTCAAGGGAAACGACATCAGCTCTGTGCCTATTGCTGACGCCGTATCCAAGACGCGCTATGTGAGCCAGGAATTTATTGACGTTGCGGAAAGCCTGCGGGAACAGCATTCTGAAGAGGTTTCCCGTTCCTGAATTTAAGTGATCTTCCTTTAGAATGGCCGCAGGGATGACACAGCTTTCCGCCAAGGCCCGCAAGCGTAGATCGCGCACTCGGTCGAATGTTCCTGTGGTAGTGCAGGAATTGGCGGGCCCTTCACGCGATGGTTGGTTGTGGAGCAGCCTGAGCATTCTGCTGGCTGCCGCCTTGCTGCGGCTGATTTTGCTCACGCAAAAACCCTTGCATCACGATGAAGGCGTCAACGGCCTGTTTCTGGTTAACCTCTTCCGCACTGGCTATTACCATTACGATCCCAGCAATTACCACGGGCCATCGCTGTATTACTTGGCGGTAATTCCTACGTCCATCAACAATGTGTTTCACTGGGGACACGGGCTCAGCACGTTTGCCATCCGTTTTGTAACAGCGGCTTTTGGCGTGGGCGTGGTATGGCTGATGCTCTGCCTGCGGCGATTTTTGGGAGCCGCGCTTGCAGCTGCGGCATTTGCCACCGTCTCACCCGGCTTTGTTTTCTTCTCCCGCTATTTCATTCATGAAATCCTGTTTGTCTTTTTCTCGTTGGGGGTGATCGTTGCGTGGCTCTGGTATCGAGATACAGGCAAACCGCGCTACCTAATGCTGGCTTCGGCTTCCGCCGCAATGCTATTTGCTACCAAAGAGACATGGATCATTACTGCGGCGGTCTGGCTGATTGCAATTCCCTGCACGATGATGTTTTTGCGTTTGCGAAATCGCGCGGATCAGATACCGCCGTGGCTGCCGGAACGTGCTGCGGGCACAAATGCTGGCCATACAAGAAAACTCTATCTGCAAGCTGCCGCGCTTTTTCTTGCCATAGCAATCCTGCTCTACTCTTCTTTCTTTACCAATCCCAGAGGCATTCTGGATTCGGTGTTGACGTTTACCTATTGGACCAAAACTGGACGAACCGGCATCTACAACCGTGAGTGGTCAACCTATTTTTCATGGCTGTGGCAAGAAGAAGCGCCGGTCCTGGTGCTGGGATTGATTGGAACCGCGGTCGCGCTGATACGCGCGCGGAGTTATCTAACAGTATTTTGCGCTTTCTGGTCGATAGGAATTTTCACGGCGTACTCCCTTGTTCCCTATAAGACACCGTGGCTGGCGCTGAGCATCATTCTGCCTCTCGTCATCATGGCAGGTGATCTGATCGGGCAGGCCTACCAGCCCGGGACGCGCGCCTTTACCGTGCTAATTGCCGGGGCAGCAATTCTGTTTTCTCTTTACCAGGCAATCGACATCAGTTTTGTGAACTACGATAACGATTCTTATGCCTATATTTACGCGCATACTAAACGGGATTTTCTAGGACTGATAAATGAAATTGATGCCATCGCGGCTGCGAATCCGGCAAAGAAAGATATTGGGATCACTGTGATGTCGCCGGAACATTGGCCGCTTCCGTGGTATCTGCGTGAGTACACCCACGCGGGATATTGGGGACATGTGGTGGATACTTCGGAGCCAATCGTGATTGCGTTGAAGCCGCAGGTTCCTGAGGTGGAGCGCCAGCTTGGGAAAAACTATCGCGAGTACAGCACGCACGA
>DATBVH010000639.1:0-2195 GCA_036515395.1 Candidatus Angelobacter sp. | reverse complement strand
TGCCTGCGCTTGCTGGGTGCTCACACCTGGAAGTAGCCGGCCGACCACCCCGGCCCACCATAGTTTTGGATCTGTTACAAATGTCAGTCCGTTGTAAGTGGGGCCCTGGCGTGCCTGTTCAGCCGAATACTTGGTCAAAGGAATGAATAGGTCTGGAGAACTGCCGGGCTCCAACCCGAAAAAATCCGGCGGAGCAACCCCAACAATGGTGATCGGCAGGCCGTTTACGATGATTGTCTTCCCTGCTATCTCGCGGCTGGCTCCCAGCTTTTGCACCCAGAATGAATTGGAAACTACGGCTGTTGTCAGCGCCGATTCCTGATCGTCCTCCGGCAAGATAGTTCGCCCGATGACAGCCTGAGTTCCCAACCCTGCAAAATAATTGCCGGAAACACCTTGAATCACCGCAGACTCAGCGCGTCCGTCAATACCAACATTCACGGCATCACTGTTAGCGGCAAAAGCAAACGTGCTGGAGAAAACGTGGTTCTGATTCTTGAATTGCTGATATTGAGCATACGTAAATGAATAGCTGCTTTGCTCGTTATGCTCATTGCTAAAACTGCTGCCTTCCAGGTCCTCCACGTACTTTTGTGGCCACTTGCTGGCATGCCATTCCAGCATTACTAATTGCTGTGGATCTTCGACCGGCAACATCCGCAGCATCACCGCGTCTATGGCGCTGAAGATAGCAGTATTAGCGCCAATGCCCAGCGCCAATGAAATGATTACCACTGCCGCAAATCCCGGAGCGCGGCGAAGCATTCGCAGGGCATAGCGAAGGTCCTGCTGGAATGTTTGGACAAAGTGTAAGCCGCGTGCTTCGCGGTATGTTTCTTCAGTCTGGGCAATGCCGCCAAAACGCACACGGGCCGCGCGACGCGCTTCATCCTCTGGCATTCCCTTGCCACGATTTTCTTCCATCAGCATTTCCAGGTGGGCTTGCAGCTCCGCGTTCAACTCCTCGTCCTGCCGTTGGCCAGCGAAGAGGCCTTTCAATCGTGCTATCAGGACACGCAACGTGCTCACGGTACTCTCCATGCAGCCATTTCAGAGTTGGCTGCTTCCTGTTGTTATTCAACACAAGAATAGACCTCATCTCATTTTGAATGTCAACAGGAGAGTGCAAAAAATTCTTATCTGAGATCGCCCGAAGTCCTAAAGCGCTACGCGCATCAACCCTGAAGTACTACTTTAGGTTGAAAAAGCGTTCCCGCCACGCGCCTTGCGATAGCCAGCAGTTCCCTTTGTCCGGCAAATACCCGGACAATTGCGGCTTTGCTGAATTCAGGCAAGTTGACTGCGCCGCCATGGCGGATACGGGCGGCACTTTCAGGCGACGCAACCACGGCCGGAAATTCCGGCAGCACCAAGCGAGGATGAAGAAAAAGCTCGTCGAGCGTATTGGTTGCCTTGGCGTGTTCCAACTCTTCCAGGCTGTGCGCTTCATCAATCGCAAATTCTCGGACCGCCGTCCGTTTGAGTGCGGCCAGGTGCCCGCCAGGACCCAACGTTTTTCCGAGATCGTGAGCCAATGATCGTAAGTAGGTTCCCGAACTGACCCAGGCGCGGAAGCAAACCGTCCCACCATCGCAATCATAGAACTCCAGTTCTTTGATTTCGACCTGCTTGGGCTTCAGTTCTACCGGCTGTCCCTTGCGTGCCAGACGATGCGCGGGAATACCGGCAATTTTTTTGGCGGAGAAAGGCGGGGGATACTGAGAAATTTCGCCGATAAACTCTCCGGCGGCATCTTGCACTTGCTGCAATGTGAATTCGGCTGATTGCTTAGGACCGGCAGGTTGACCTTCGGCATCGTAAGTATCGGTGGCCCAGCCAAAGCGAATCGTGCCTTCATAGCGCTTGTCGGCTTCGTTATAAAACTGCGCCAGACGGGTAAAACGGCCGAGCACCAACGGCAGGACACCAGTTGCCATGGGATCGAGCGTGCCAAGATGGCCCACGGACTTTTCGCCCACGATCCGACGCACGCGCGCCACCACGTCATGCGAGGTCATTCCAGCCGGCTTATCGACAATCAATACCGCGTCCACTTGAGTAACTCCGTTGAATCAAGCATCATACTGAAGAAGCTGCCATCGCATGTTCCCCATCCGAGACGACGCTCCCCGATCGACAACACCGTTTATCAACTACTTTCTTATCGTACTCAACATTGCGATTTTTCTTTTCGA
>DATBVH010000638.1:0-3969 GCA_036515395.1 Candidatus Angelobacter sp. | reverse complement strand
AACAAGTACAAGAAAGAAACCGACACGGAGCACGAGAAAGTTGTAAGCGTAGGCGGGCTGCACATTCTGGGAACGGAACGCCACGAGGCCCGCCGCATTGATAACCAGCTTCGCGGACGCGCCGGTCGCCAGGGCGATCCGGGATCTTCCCGTTTCTATCTGTCATTGGAAGACGATCTCATGCGCATCTTTGCCAAGCAGTGGGTCTCAACCCTGCTGCAGCGCCTGGGCATGGAAGAAGGCGTGCCGATTGAATCAAGGATGATCTCCAAGCGCATTGAGGCTGCGCAAAAGGCAGTGGAAGCGCAGAACTTTGAGTCGCGCAAGCATGTTCTGGAATATGACGATGTGATGAACAAACAGCGCGTGGCTGTTTATGGCCTCCGTAAGGAATTGCTATCGGGCATCGATCAGAAAGATTTGATCCTGGAAGATTACGTTGCCGGCATGTTGGGCGAAGCGCTGGACCGTTTTGCGCCACGCAATGTTCACGCCGATCAGTGGGACATCGAGGGATTGCATAAATATCTGGTAGAGCAGTTTGGCCTTGACATGGAGAAGCAAGGCATTGACGCAGGACAACTGAATCGACAGGAACTGGGCGACCAGATTTTTGAGAAGCTGAAAGAACTGTATGACGCCAAAGAAAAACAAATTGGCGCCGATGCGATGCGCTATCACGAACGCATGATCATGCTTAGTGTGCTGGATACGCAGTGGAAAGATCATCTGCTGAACATGGACCACCTGAAAGAAGGAATCGGGCTGCGCGGTTACGGCCAGCACGATCCGCTGGTTGAGTACAAACGCGAGTCGTTTGACATGTTTGAGGAGATGATGGAGAAGTCGCAGCAGGACGCGGTGCGCTATCTCTTCCATATGCAGATTATGGAAGCGCCAACGGCGCAGCCGGCAGTGGCCGCTGCCGGGGAAAATGGCGATGAGCCGCAGCAGCAGTTGCCACCGCCGAGAAAACGCGCGTCGACATCGATGGACGATCTGGAAGCACAATTTCAGCGTCGCAAGAAGAAAGAGCTGGAACAGGCGCGCATGGCCGGATCGAACGGAAACACCGCGCCGCAGCAGGTAGTGCGCGGGCAGGCCAAGGTCGGAAGGAATGATCCTTGCCCATGCGGGTCAGGCAAAAAATACAAGAAGTGCCACGGAGCGGGAGCGACGGCGTAATTCGGCAGGGATTATTTCGCGAAGCCGAAAGCCCATGGTTGCTACCTACCGGGGATCGCTAAGCCCAGGATTGCTAAGCCCAGGGATTGCTGTTGAATAGGAGCATCCCTGAGGGCACTGGGCGCGCGCTTGGACGCTCTGGACGGCTGGCCCGGGCACACCCGTATCCAAATCCCACGAGTAGCATGGCAAGAAGCAGGGCCAACGACACACTTAAAATAAGAGTTCGATTGAAGTGACTGGTTCGTTCCGGATCAAAACGCGCTTTCATAAATTATTAGATGCGGAACAGGAGAATAAGAGAGCTGCTGCTGCGCTGCTCACAACCAGCAGCAGAGTTACCAATAAAAAGAGGTGCAGCCCATGCCGCACCTCTTTTAGCTTGGAACTACTCAGCGGTTACCGCGATCACCACCACCGCCGCCTCGGGGACCACGGTCGCCTCCGCCTCCGCGCGGGCCACCACGGCCACCGCCACTGCCTCCACGACGATGCCTGCCGCCGCTTCCGCCACGGCCTCCGCGATCTCCGCCTCCGCCATGGGGACGGTCGCCTCTTGGACGCTCCGGTCTGCCCGCAGCTACGGTTTCACGGTTTGCCTCTTCGCGATTAAAGTTCGGCTCGCCGCCTTCATCATCGTTGAAGTCGCCGCCACCTTCGAAGGTAACAGTTTCTTCGCCTTCGCCACGTGGTCGAGCAGGAGGACGCTCACTGCGGCCTTCGCCGCCAGAACCCTCACCTGACGGTCCGCCTTCACCTGAGGGTTCGCCATCACCTTCACCACTCGGCGGCGACATTTTTGCGCGCTGCTCGCGCAGAATCGCCTTGCGGCTCAGCTTAATTCTGTTGCCTTCAATCCCCAGGACCTTGACCAGAACCTGGTCGCCTTCCTTGAGTTCGTCTTTCACTTCCTTCACGCGATGCTCAGCAATTTCGCTGATGTGCAGCAGGCCATCGGTTCCAGGAATGATTTCAACGAATGCGCCAAACTCAGCCAGCCGCACCACTTTACCCAGATACGTCTTGCCGACTTCCGGCACAGCCGTGAGATCGTTGATGCGCTGAATCGCGCGCTGTGCTGAAGGTCCGTTGTTTGAAGCGACGTTCACTCTGCCGCTATCGTCAACGTCAATCTTCACACCGGTTTCTTCAATAATGCTGCGGATCATCTTTCCGCCGGGGCCAATCAGGTCGCGGATTTTGTCCACAGGAATCTGCAGCGTGTAAATGCGCGGCGCAAACGCGGAAATATTTTCGCGTCCGCCGGTAATCGTGCCTTCCATCTTGTCCAGGATGTACAAGCGCCCGCGCTTTGCCTGCTCCAGCGCCTCATGCATAATTTTGGACGTGATGCCCATTACTTTTATGTCCATCTGCAACGCGGTAATTCCCTTCCGCGTTCCGGCGACTTTAAAATCCATATCGCCGTAATGGTCTTCAGCGCCGGCAATGTCCGTAAGGATGGCGTAGGAATCTTCTTCCTTCACCAGTCCCATGGCCACGCCCGCCACAGCCGACGAAAGCGGAACGCCCGCATCCATCAACGAGAGTGACGCGCCGCAAACCGTCGCCATGGATGACGATCCGTTTGATTCCAGAATGTCTGAAACCACGCGCATGGTGTAAGGCCAGTTTTCCACGTCCGGCAGTACCGCTAAAAGCGCGCGCTCAGCCAGCGCTCCGTGGCCGATTTCACGACGGCCAACGCCTGTCATGCGGCCCACTTCGCCGACTGAGAATGGCGGGAAGTTGTAATGCATCATGAAACGCTTCTTGGTCTCGCCTTCAAACCGCTCGATGCGCTGAGCGTCATCCGGCGTGCCCAGCGTGGTGGTAACCAGCGCCTGGGTTTCACCGCGAGTAAACACGGCTGAACCGTGTGTGCGCGGAAGCACGCCCACTTCAATCCAGATATCGCGAATCTGATCAAACGCGCGTGAATCAGGCCGCTTGCGGTCTTTGGTTACCTGCTCGCGGAAGATACGCTCGCGCAGCGCTTCATAATATTTTGAAAGCTTAGCGGCAGCTTCTTTATCGTCTTCCGGCAGCTCGGCTTTCAGCGCTTTCTTGATCTCGCGGACTTTCTGATAGCTCTCATGCTTCGGATGCTTCTTCGTGTCCAGCGCGTCAATCAGTTCTTTGCCGACCTTCTTCATCAGCTGGTCATAATATTTCTGGTCGAACTCGGGAGCGGTGACTTCAAGTTTCTTATGTCCCGCTTTGGCAGCCAAATCAGTCAACGCAGCGCAGATTTTCTTGATCTGCTCGTGGCCAAACTCAATTGCGCTCAGCACCTGCTCTTCAGAAACTTCCTTGGCGCCGGATTCCACCATCACAATGCCTTCAGCCGTGCCCACCACCATAATGTTGAGCAAGCTGTCGCGCATTTCTTCATAAGTCGGGTTCACGATCATCTGGTCATTCACCAGACCAACGCGAACCGCGCCTACGGGGCCGTGGAACGGGATCTCAGAAAGCGTCAGCGCCGCAGAAGCCGCGTTAATCGCAAGAACATCAGGATCGTTTTCTGTATCGGCGGAGAGCACCAGGGCGATGACCTGGGTCTCATTGCGGAAGCCTTCAGGAAACAACGGACGGATAGGACGATCAATCTGGCGGGCAGTCAGCGTCTCGCGTTCCTGCGGACGGCCTTCACGCTTGATAAAGCCGCCGGGGATGCGTCCTCCGGCGTAGGTGTATTCGCGATAATCAACGGTAAGTGGAAAGAAATCTATGCCTTCACGGGGGTCGGGCGAGGCGCATGCCGTGCCCAGTACAACGTTA
>DATBVH010000637.1:0-2247 GCA_036515395.1 Candidatus Angelobacter sp. | reverse complement strand
CTTCAAATCCCATGCCGATCAGGCGCTCGATCACCTGCTGGATCTGTTCTTCACTGGCCGTTTCCTGCATTGCTACTATCATTTTTCTTGTCGCTCCCGATCCCGCGCAGCGGGTGAAGGACTCCTATTCCTCGTTACAATCTGCTCAAATCAATAAATAGGTTTCCGCCCCATGTTGAATCGTAGGTATAGGGTTCCCTCGCTGCGCTCGGGATTTCAGAAAGGACCTAATCATTTATCTCAACGTCGTATTCAGTGTGCCGGTCGCCCGCCTCGATCTTCGGCGCGATTTCATTCTTTTGAATATTCCGCATTACATCGATAATTCTTTCGTATACCTGCCGCAGTTCACCCTCTGGCAATGGTCCGCGGTTCGCCCGCTGCACGTTCTCAAAAATCTTTTTCTCGCGGTCAGGTTCGTAGATTGGCATGCTGGTGTTGCGCTTCAGCTTGCCGATTTCGTGTGCCGCCTGGGCACGCTCGTTCAGTAATTCCACCAGGCGGCGGTCCAGTTCGTCGATTTTTATGCGCCAGTCGGCGATGTCCATAGCTCTTGTGATTCCTGATATACAGCCGCTAAAGGCCGTATAAACTTAACTAAGTTAATATGCTAATAGAATAACTTAATTATGTTAACTTTGTGAAGTGGAAGCGCTCTTTGCTCCCGACTTTAATCCGCGCACAAAGCTCTCTACTGCCTGTGCTTCCCTGCCTGGATTCTGCTCGATGAGCTGCACAATCGCACTGCCGACCACAACGCCATCGGCAAATTGTCCGACCTCCGCAAACTGCTGAGCGTTGGAAATGCCAAAGCCCACGGCGACCGGCAGCTTGGTGAACTTGCGGATGCGTTTCACCAGGCCCTGCACGTCCGCCGCGACTTGCTTTTGCGTTCCGGTGATTCCGGTACGTGATACCACATAGACAAAACCTTTGCACGCCTCCGCGATGGCTTTGAGACGTTGGTCAGGGCTGGTGGGCGCAGCAAGAAAAATCGTATCCAGGTTGTGCTCGGCCATCATGCGACGATAGTCGCTCGCTTCTTCCACCGTCAGATCGGTGATCAGCGCGCCGTCCACGCCGGCCGTTGCTGCTTCCGCGCAAAAACGTTCCAAGCCAAACCGCAACACGGGATTCAGATACGTAAACACGATCAGTCCGGCGTCAGTTTGCTTGCGTACGTCAGCCGCCAGGCGCAACACGTCTTCCAAAGACGTTCCGTGCTTCAGCGCGCGCTCGCCGGCCCTTTGGATCACCGGCCCATCTGCCACAGGATCACTGAACGGCACGCCAAGTTCAATGACGTCCGCGCCCGCACGACACGCAGCCAAAACAATCTCGTGCGTGGTCGCGATATCCGGGTCGCCGCAAGTAACGTAGGCCACTAGGCAGGGCTTATGTTGAAAACGAATTCTGCTCATAGACTTAGGCTTTCCCGCAAAATCCCCATATCTTTATCGCCGCGCCCAGAAATATTCACGATTACAATCTCAGACTTCTTCATCTTCGGCGCTCGCTTGATGCATTCGGCAACCGCATGGGATGACTCCAACGCGGGAATAATTCCTTCCGTCCGCGCCAGCCTCGTACAAGCTTCCAGCGCTTCGGCGTCGGAAGCAGCAACATATTCAGCACGCTTGGAATCTGCCAGCGCCGCGTGTTCTGGCCCGATCGAGGGATAATCCAGTCCAGCGGAAATCGAGTGCGTGAGCCCAATCTGGCCATGATCATCCTGCAGAACATAGGAGAAAGTTCCCTGGAGCACACCGGGCAGACCGCCACGAAACCGTGCAGCGTGTTCGCCCAGCGCATCGCCGCGTCCGCCTGCTTCCACGCCGATCAGCTTTACCTTTTTGTCATTGATGAATTCGTGGAAGATTCCAATCGCGTTGGAGCCGCCACCCACGCAGGCAATGATCGCCGCCGGCAGCCTGCCTTCAGCTTTCAGAATTTGCGCACGCGCTTCGCGGCCAATCACCGAGTGAAAATCGCGCACCATGGTGGGATAAGGATGAGCGCCAAGCACACTGCCCAGCAGGTAATGTGTATCGCGGACGTTGGTGACCCAGTCGCGCATCGCTTCGTTAATCGCATCTTTCAGCGTACGCGAGCCTGACTCTACGCCGCGCACTTCCGCCCCCAGCAGCCGCATGCGGAAGACGTTCAATTCCTGCCGCCGCATGTCTTCCGTCCCCATATAGACAACGCATTGCAATCCGAAGAGAGCGCATACGGTGGCCGTAGCGA
>DATBVH010000636.1:0-3681 GCA_036515395.1 Candidatus Angelobacter sp. | reverse complement strand
AAACGGCCTTGATTCAAAGATTTGGGACGCTACTTCCCTTTGCGCGCTCAGCCAGTTCTTCAGCGCCGTGGCTGCTGCCCTTCGATCTGCAATACTGGGCGCAATGGCATAGCGCACATACACCTTGGCCTCAGCCATCTTTTCCCGCCACGGACTGCCGGCCGCAAACAGCCTGCTCATGGCGCGTGAAAGGTCTTCAGCTTCCGCCACCTCAAACACCGCCAGCATGCGCCGTGACTGCGCTCCCACCGCCTGCACAACTTCTTCCGCCAGGGCAAATACTCCGGGCTGGCTGGGAACCAAAAGCAAGCCAAAGCTCGATTCACAATGAAACCAACGTGACCAGTTCATCTCCATACGTCTCTTCCCCCAAGGCACGGTTAAGCAGCACCGGCTGGACCGGTGACGCGCACACAAAAATTATTTAGTTCACCGCGATTATGGTTTCCGGCGGCACCTCTGACGCCGGGTAATCTTCAGGTTGTCTGTGACCCGTTTCCGGCTTGCTGCGGGTCCGGCCAGAACAACCGTAGTGTTGGAAACTTACGCCTGTATATTGTGCGTGTCAAGAGCCTTATACAATCTATTGTACCTTAGTCAGCCCAATGCCGCTACGCGCCCCAAGTAGTTTGTTTCCTGTTCTTTACCGAAAAACGACCGATATCGGGCTCGTTTCTCCCTTGGTACATCTCAGTTTTTATCCACAAGAAAACCCTTGCCCGGCGACTTCCGGGGCAATCAAGTGAAATTTGTTGGCTGGTGAAACTCTGAACAGAGCGGCTTACAGCTGGTATTGGGAATTTACCCGCTGCGGCACCGGATAGCAATGCCGCAGAATGGTGCAGCGCTGTGGATATAGGTGGAAAAGAAGGCTTTTCTGGAACCTCAAGCCAAGCGAGAGGTCCCGCTCCCTCTATACCTTCAAGCATTGGCGCACCCGCATCTCAGATCGCTGGGTAACCCGTCAACGTAAAATTCTTGACGACGCAATCTCTGAGAAAAATCGGTCGTAGAATCAGGAAGCCGCTATGGCAATCCAACATGACCGCGGCAACTCTCAAGACATCGGAGTTGAAAATGCGCCTCTTGGCTATTTTTCTATTTGCATTCTCACTGGCAGACACAACCGTCGCCGCACAGCAACCCACATCACGGCCCTTGGCACCTGCCGCGCAGGCCTCGATATGGGAGCAAGAACTGCGCGATGCCGATTTCGACTTCGCCAGGCAAACAGCCGCACGCCGTCTGGAGGGCTGGATGGATTTCTTTGCCGATGACGCTTCCACCATCCACGATGGCCAGACCGTCACCGGCAAGAATGCGCTACGCGCGTTTTACCAACCCGTGTTTGCCAACAAGGATTTCACCCTCACTTGGTCGCCCACCCATGCTGAAGCTTCCAGGGATGGCACACTGGGCTATACCTATGGCGAGTATGAAGCCAGAAACGGCACAGCAATCTCGCGCGGAATGTATACCACCGTCTGGCGGAAGATAGATGACCGCTGGAAGGTCGTTCTGGATCTGGGTAGTGCTGCTCGTCCTCAACCTAAGCCACAGAACTAGCTTGGGTTGCTAGCTTCCGATAGATTCCTGTGCGCACCGAACATCCATTGGGTTAAAATAAGCCGCCCGATCCAGAGTAGGTGGATTTCCCATGCGTACCCGATTCTTTCTCTCTGTTTTAATCTTCTTCTTTTGCTTGAATGCTTTGTCTTACGCCCAGATCGCGGAGGTCGGCGACCTCAATGGCGATGGCAAGCCCGATGTCGTGGCAGGCAATGTAAGCCCGAACACCGTCACAATTTTCATCAATGATGGCGCCGGTACGCTCACGGCAACGCGCTTTCCTGCCGTGAGCCACCAGGTCTTTACAATGACCTTGGCCGATTTCAATAATGATGGCCACCTGGACATTCTTGTTAACGAGATTTCGGCCGCGGGTTTGACGTTCGAAATCCTTTTTGGCGACGGCACCGGCAATTTTTCAGCGCGACGCCCATAGCTCTTGGCAGCATTGAGATTGACCAGTCGCCTGTTGCTGTAGCCGACTTTAACGGTGACGGTTTTCCAGACATCGCTTTCGCCTCAGGAGAAGCAATTGCCATCCTGTTTGGAAATGGACTTGGGGGCTTTCTGCCGCCCCGCCTGTTTACTATTGGTCTGGAAGGCGCAACCTTTGGACATCTTTATGTCACCGACGCAAATCTCGATGGCAAACCGGACCTGCTTGCTGTGGGGGGCAATATCAGGCTTGGCCAACCTGTTTGCTATGTTGCTCTGAACAACGGCCCCGCTGGCTTTATCACAGGAAAACTTGAGAACGGCCAGAATTGTACGGTGTCCCCAGACCTGAACGGCGATTCCATCCCTGACTATCCCAGCCAGTTTATTACCTTCTTTGGAGACGGCCAGGGCGGCTCACTCTATTCGCTACTTAGAATCAACAGCATCAAACTGGCTGATGGAATCCCGGTGGATTTTGACCATAACGGCACTACGGATTTTGTGCAGGCGGAGGGGCTGGCCCCTGGGATCCGCTACTATCCCGGGAATGGACATGGCGGTTTTGGTGACCCCATTACCATCTCAACTTCGACCTCTGGTGTCCTCGCCATAGCTGATCTAAACGGTGACGGCTTCCCTGACCTGGTGCTACAAGATCCGTTGAACCCGGCCAATATCTCTGTCTTTCTCAATCCTGGAACTACTCCCGTAAGCATTGCTACCGCCAGCCAGACGCAGCTCAGCGCTTCAGCAGCCACGGCCAGCACAGCCGCGCCGGTCACGCTCATCGCCAATGTAAGCTCGCTGAATGCCGGAAGCCCGAACGGTGTGGGCACGGTTACGTTCACTGAAGGCTCCACGACGCTGGGGACTGCCACGGTGAATATTTATGGCAATGCCGCACTCGACTTTACCTTTGCCGCCGGTTTGCACAACGTGAACGCCGCATTTGCGGGAGTGCTTGATCCTTCCACCAATACTCTCTTTGCGCCGAGCGGATCTACTTCACCGGTTGCGGTGGCTGTGAATCCTGGCGCGCCTCCGGCGGCCGCTCCCAAGATTACGCTGGCCACATCGCTTACGCCGGCCAGGCAATTGAACCCAGTTACATTCACTGCCAATGTCACGCCCAGCGCTCCCTCAGCCAGTTCTCCGGGCGGCAGCGTTGTATTCAAGGCCGATGGAGATGTCCTGGGCTCCGCCCCGCTACAGGGAACAACGGCGCGGCTGCCAATTGATGCTCTTGGGCAGGTTGTCTTTCCCACCGCTGGTCTTCACAATATCCAGGCGGTCTATGGGGGAGACGTAGCGTTTCCTCCTGCGACATCTGCCACTTTGGTTGAGGACGTACGCTCTTTTACCGCGGCGCGGACAGCCAGCTCCGTTCACCTGACGGCCAGCTTATTTCCCAACGCCCCCAGTCAAACCTTCGTGCTGAACGCAACGGTGATCGGAGTCAGTAATCCTCCTTCAAAGTTCATTTATCGGGTCAATGGCGCGTTCCTGGCCTTGGCGCCGCAGAACTCGCCGAACCCTGTATTCTTCGCGCCGCAATTTCAGGGAACGTACACCATTAGCGCCGAGTACCCCGGCGATGCCGTCCTGGCCCCCAGCACGGCAACGACAACTCTTGTCGTCGGCAATCCCACTGGAGATTTCAATATTGCCGCTTCG
>DATBVH010000635.1:0-2186 GCA_036515395.1 Candidatus Angelobacter sp. | reverse complement strand
CATCTCCGCCAACTTGTACTTGGCCAGTCCGGGGCGATCCTGGAAGAGCAGTGTGGCTTTGTGCGCGGTGCGGTCATACAAGTAAAACGAGATTGGGCCATTTGTGAGATACCACACCACCCATTTGTTGCCGCTCAGGTCCTGGCTTGGAATGATGAATACACCATCCTGCAGGGACGAAAGATATTTCAGATCAGCCGCAACCGCTGGATCAACGGCGCGCCACTCCGGTTTTAGGTAATCGAAAGCGGCGGCCTGTACGTGGCGGTCACGCGGATCGCGCAGCAGGATGAAGCTGGTGGCAAAATTCTGCCACAGGTCGGCTTGAGGATCACTGGCGAGAACCCGGAGTTCCTTGCCTGTGGCTGTATCCAATTCAACCAGCCTGTTGGTAGGCGAGCCCTTGCTTGAGCCCACGAGTAACCGCTTTCCATCCTGTGTGAAGCCAACTATGATGTTGCCGCCATTCACCTGGCCGAGAAAAGGCGCCTCTTCAAACGGAATTTTCAATATCTCGCGCCACTGAGCGGTTGCACTGTCACGCACGCGGACCACGGTTTCAAGATTGTCATTAAACGCTGTGGCCGCGCGAACTACCAGGTTGGGATCGGCTGTCCAGCCGATCACGTCACCGGGATTCTGCGCGTCCATCAGCGTTGCTCCGGTCTCTAAATTCACGCGATAAACGTCAAAGACCTTGGGATCGCGCAGGTTCATGCTGACCAGGATTTCGTTGGGATGCGAGGGCTCCAGAAGCAAGTGCTCAGAGCGTATTCCCTGAAACGGGGTGAGGTCGCGAATGGGGCCGCTCTTCAGATCGACTGAATAAAGATGGTAGTCCTCATTGCCGTTTTCGTCGGATTGATACAACAGGTGCGCATTGTCGTACGCCCATTGATACCCGCCGATTCCGCGCTGCAGGCGGGTAACCATCCGCTTCTGGTGCGTCGCCAGATCTTCCACCCATATATTGCTCACGCCTTTGTCGGAAGGCGCGGTGTAGGCGATCATCTTTCCGTCCGGCGATATGGTAAGCAGATCATGGTCGGCCGCTTCGTCGATCACCTTGCGGGGGATCAGCGCCGGGTCCTGGGCAAAGCTGCTTCCACAAAAAAATAACATCATGGCGATTGCCAGCGTGCGCAGGCAGGGGACAGCGGAAATGGAGCTTGTGAATTTTAAATTCATGGCGCTTCCTTCCCGAGAAGTATATACATTCAAAGTTAGACAGTTGTGAAGCCACGCCATTATCCTCAGGGCATGCCTTTCGAATCCATCCACCTGATCACGTTTGATTGTTACGGCACTTTGATTGACTGGGAAAATGGCATGCTGGCAGCGCTACGACCGCTCTTTTCTCGCGACGGCCGCAATGTTTCCGACTTGCAGATACTGGAGCTTTACGGCCAGATTGAGGCGGAACTGGAATCAGGTCCATACCTGCCTTACCGGCAGGTGCTGGCGCAGGCTGCGCGGGAAATCGGCCGCCGGCTGGGTAAAGAAATCTCAGCGCAAGAGGGCAGCGCGTTTGCCGAATCGCTTACCACATGGAAGCCTTTTATCGACACCATGCCCGCATTGCAGTTTCTGGCCAGGCGTTTCCGGCTGGGGATAATCTCCAACGTTGATGATGATCTTTTTGCCGAAACGCGGAAGAAACTTGCGTCAGTTGAATTTGAGTTTGTTGTTACCGCGCAGCAGATGCAGAGCTATAAGCCGTCACACAGGAATTTTGAGGAAGCTATACGACGGAGCGGCCTGAGCAAGGACCAGCTTCTGCATGCCGGGCAAAGCCTCTATCATGACATTGCTCCGGCGAATGCGCTGGGAATTCAGAACGTCTGGGTAAACCGGCCGTCGATCCGGCCTGGATCAGGAGCGGCAAGACCGGGAACCGCGACTCCAACCTATGAAGTGCATTCGCTGGCAGAGCTTACCGCGCTGTTGAGTGCTGCCAGCGCTTAATGTTGGGCAATAGCTACGCTGCCGATGACTGTCTGGGAAATAGCAATGGCTCCAGCAGCACCTGCCGGGTTTCTTCTGAGGTGAGGCGTTCATCAGCGGAATAGAATTCCACATCGCCCCGGCGCGACTGGCGCATGGACAGCATGCCGCCTTCAGGAACTCCGGCGCTGCGTTGGTTGATGGCCGTGTAGTCGTAGCTCGCCGAGTGATTATTGAAGTCC
>DATBVH010000634.1:0-8849 GCA_036515395.1 Candidatus Angelobacter sp. | reverse complement strand
CTCACCGGCATCATCACCACAGTGGCGGCGAACACCATGAGCACCATGGCGACCGCGATCACGGGCGGCGCGGTTCAGGACACCACTAAAACAAGGAATCCTGGTCGGGCGACATACAACTCCGTTATTGGGCAAATCCCCCCACGAGCATCGACAGGGAGAGGATAGCCATTGACATAAACTAGCGCGCATCGGCGACGTTCTGCCGGTTCGAATACGAGAATTTTTTCCGACCAAACACTTCTTTACCTATACAACCTCCATTCATCGAAAAGTAACATTCCCTTCACCTCACTTCCATACAGCCCTGCTATCCATAAAGATGTGGCGCGATGGTCCCCCCGGTCAATGCAAGTGACTGCCAGCCAGCGCTCGCCGCCAATCTTAAATATCTGGAGCTAATCAATGTCGCACGTCAGGCGTTTCGGCATGCTGGGCGTATTTGCCCTGTTGTTCGCAGTGGGTCACTCGATCGCAGTCGCGGAAGATGGCAAAGACGGAATCAAAACGGTTTTCGTGATCGCCATGGAAAACCACAATTGGACCCAGCCGGCTAACCAGTTCACCGGCGGGATTCAGCAGATCTTTCAAAATCCTGCTGCGCCGTTCATCAACAGCCTTGTGAACGGGACCGCCACTGCCGTCATCAATGGCCACACGGTCAACATCAGCCAGCAGACAGCTTTTGCCACGAACTATCGCAACGTTCTGGCCACAGCGGGCGGGGCGAATCCTCACATTCACCCGTCGGAACCAAACTACATCTGGACAGAAGCCGGCACGAATTTTGGCGTCTTCAATGACAACGATCCCTTTGCCCCTGCCAGTGGCACCGGGCAGATCAGCAATCAGGATAATCAATTGCACCTCACGCGTCTCTTTGATCAATGCGGAGTCAGCTGGCGGTCGTATCAGGAAGATATTGACTTGGTCCCGAATGGCGCTTCTTTTGATAACGTTGTACGGCCGCGCGACCAATGGACCGTTCCACTCAAGAGCCTCTCCGGAAATTTTGTGAACGGCGTGAATCAATTCAACGGCTCCACGCAGTTTAACTACGCCGCCAAGCACAATCCGCAGGTCTACTTTACTGACAGCAATGGCGGCAATGACCTGACCACGGCGAACCCACTGCGCCTGCAATATGCTCCGCTGCAGCAGTTTTTCACCGATCTGGCCAACAATACCGTGGCGCAATATAACTTCATCACGCCCAACCAGTTCAACGATCAGCACACGACTCTCGCCGCTGGCTTCAAAGGGCTCACCGGCGATCCAGCCAAGATCCTTCAGGGCGACTTTTTCCTGCAGCAGGTAATCCCCGTGATCATGGCTTCCAAGGCCTATAACGACCACGGCGCTATCATCATCTGGTGGGACGAGTCTGAGGCGGACGGCGTCCCCGGCGACATCGCCGATGACCTGACACACACGATTGGTGAGATCGTCATCTCTCCCGAGGCTCACCCCAATGTGGGCGGCAGTCCATTTGCCAGCGACGTGTTCCTCACTCACTCGTCCGATCTGCGCACGATGCAGGAAATTTTCCACGTGACGAATCCGTTCCTGGGCGATGCCATTCATGCTAGCGATCTTTCCAGCCTGTTTGCAGAAGGCGTGATCCCCCAGCGCGGTGGTAAAGACGGCGACAAGGGTAACGGCACTTGCGGAAGAGACTAGCACTTTAATCTCGAAGCGAAGGGAGAGATCCCTATCGGAAGTTTCCAGCAGGAAGGTTAATCTCGAGCGAAGAGATCCCTATCGGAGGTTCTACGGCCGGTAGGGATTTTTTTGCTTTACCGAAATCGGCTCTTCTCCGTGTCTCCGCGACTCCATGGTGAGATTTTGGTGTTTCGGATCACCCGATCACGCGCGATCACCAGATCATCCGATGTCGCCGCTTGGTCCGCTCTGCCCACTCCCTCAAAAAACTGGAGGTAAGATGAAACGTTTCATCCCCGTCCTACACTACAGAACACGCAATAAGTTCTGAAGGCTGTGCTTTGCATTCTCCAATCTCGACTCAGAACACATGCGTGGAGATGCTTGATGAAGATTGAACGCCGTTCTCAAATTCTGTGCGCAGCCATTTTGCTGATTACGGGCTGCGCTATCGTCCTGGCGTCCAGCCAGATGTATGCACAACCCGGCCCGCAAGAGCCCATCGCCTATATCGGCCATGGCGCGTTCTTTGATCGCGCAGGCAATGAGCTTGAAGTTACGCAGGACTTCGTGGATAAAGCGCAGGCTTGGTACCGTGCCAGGCTGCTGGCTGATCTTGACCAGGCAAAAAAAGGCGAATTTGCGGCCTTGGAGAAGCAGCTTTTAGCGGGCGTGGAAACAAAAGGTCAAACGCGCCTGGTGCTGCAGAATCACGAGTTGCAATGGCTGCTTGCCAACTCCATAAAGCATAAAGAAGACGACCGCATGCAGGGCAAGTTGCGCGCCCTCAGGTATGCGATGTCGTGGCGGTTGCCGGAGCAGCCGGGACAAAAGCTTGAGAAGCGTGAGGAATTCAAGCTCGATCCGGCAATTCTGAAAAAGCTTGAATCGATGAAGCTTGAGCCGCAGGGCGGGCCGCAGATGCGCTTGGCGACCATTAATCAGGGACAGGCCTATATCAATGAGTGCATGGCCAACCAGGTCCCTATTCCGCCTACCATCGGTGTTCTTGACCCAGCAGGTACAGCAGGGTGGAAGTCGCAAGGCTTTATCCCGATTTCCACTCAATTCATTGGCCAGGAAAGCGGCCCGAGTCCTGCGGAGGTGCGGACCTTCCACAGCACCTCACCGGAGGGAATGTGCTACGCCTTGCCGCGTTATACCGATACAACAAGAACCACCGTTGGACTCGATGGCGTGATCTGCCTGAGCGCTGTAACCTCAAAGGCCTGCTTCTGGGACAATCAAATGTCAGGCAGCAGATTTTTCTTCCCTGCGGGCACACAAATACCCATTGGGGTTCCAAATACGACTATCGATCCAAGTGGCCGCTATCAGGCCGGTGGGTTTGAGTTGCTGGGCGGCAGCGGCGGCGTATGCACGGACTGCCATGCGGGAGAGAATCCATATATCACTCACCCCAAAGCCGACCTCGGCGGAGGGATTTTATGGGAGCAGCTTCGCACGGTACAGGGCCTGCCCACGTTTGCGCCTAACCGCTACGATCCGCTGGTGGCGGCAGCTTGGCCCCAGAACGATTTGTCACAGGCATATCCCACCGTGCCCCCCGAATGCTCCGCATGCCACCAGAAAGGTGATGCAGGCAGATTTCCGCACTTGTCCAATCAATTGCTCGGCTATTGCGGCACAGTTTTGACTAAGGGCTTTCAGCAAACGATGCCCCCTCCGCCTCCGCCCACCAACCCCGGCAGCCAGGCTGCTGTAGGAGCCGCCTTCAGAGATGCGTGGTGCAACGCTGCGCCCGATGCAACCTCGGCTGATGCGGGAGATCCGCATCTGATTACCACGAACGGCGTCCATTATGACTTCCAGTCGGCCGGAGAGTTTACCGCGCTGAAAAACTCTGATACCGGCTTTGAGCTCCAAACTCGGCAAAGCCCGGTGCAGACCAGCTTCACCCCGCCAGCCAATCCTTACACGGGCCTGGCGAGCTGCGTAAGTCTCAATACCGCTGTGGCCATGCGCATCGGCAAGCATCGAGTAACGTATGAACCTAGTCCCGGAGCCAAAGGCAAACCGGAGGAAATGCAACTGCGGATTGACGGAAGACTGGTTCCCGCTTCCTCCACCCCATTTAATTTGGGCGCCGGTAACGTGGTCAGGACCATTGCCACGGGTGGCGGTTTGGATGTCACAACTGCAGACGGAACGGCAGTGGAGGTCTTGCCATTGTTCTGGGCCAGTGAAGGCTACTGGCATCTCGATGTTAACGTGAAGAAGACGCCTGCGCGGGAAGGCACTATGGGACCGGTACTTGCCGGTGACTGGCTGCCGCGCGCACGGAACGGCGCTTCTTTTGGCCCGCGTCCCGCGGCGCTGCATGATCGCCATATAGTTTTGAACCAGAAATTCGCCGATTCCTGGCGGGTGACCCACACAACTTCGCTCTTTGACTATGCCGCCGGCACCTCGACCGCGAATTTCACTGATAAGAACTGGCCACCGGAAAGTGGCCAGCCTTGCCGGACGTCGCTCCCCAGTGCTCCGCCTCTCAAGAGCATGCAGCCCAAGCTTGCGCAAGCGGCTTGCCAGGGAATCCGGGACAGGGCGCTTCTGGCGGACTGCATCTTTGATGTGACAGTGATGGGAGACAGGAGTGTAGCCCGCGGCTATCTCAATCTTGATAGGCTGCGGACTATTCACATAACTCCGGCCCCGCCGCAATCAGTCCCGCAGCAATAGGATCGGCAAGCAATGCCTCTACTTTTGTTCCGAGCGCGCTTTTTTGCGCTCGGAACAAAGTGGTTGGCGATCACGGCGATCTCCTTCGTGTCCTTTTTTCGATCACGCGCGATTCCGCGCGATGACGGCGATACCCCACTAGTCCCTGGTGACTCCATTACGGGTTTATTTTTCGGATTCCCCAATCTCTTTTGTGTTCCTTCGTGTCCTTTGTATTGCCAACAATCAGATTCTTGCCATGCCGCGAAGAAGTTCCCGTTCGTTCTTAAGCTCCGCATCTTCCCCAGTTTTCCCTGTGCTCTCTGGAGTGAGGTTTTGACTTTGACTGTTGACTTTTGCTTTTGGGTTTCTCCGCGTCTCCGTGCCTCCGTGGTAGGTGTTTTTTGGTTGCGGCTCTGCCGCGCTGTGGCTAAGGGTTTTGCTTTTCCTATCACAGCGATCCCGCGCGATTTGATTTATACTTGCTGGTTTCGCTAGCTGGTTTCACGAGTTATGTCCGGGCGCGCTGACGATCCGCCCTCAACTCGCATCTAAAAAGCTGTTGAACAGGAACACACTGAATATGAAGATTCTGGTCTGCATGAAGCAGGTCCCGCAAAAAGACGCGCCTCTCAAACTGAATGAAAGCGGCACATGGATCCGCGATGACGTCTCTTATGAAGTCAATGAGCCGGACGCTTTTGCCCTGGAAGAAGCTTTGCGCCAAAAAGAAAAGCACACCGGAGAGGTCGTCGTCATCACCGCCGGCCCTGCGCGGTCGCAACAGGTGCTGCGGGAAGGTCTGGCCAAAGGCGCGGATCGCGCGATTCATCTGGAAGATAACGGCTTCGTCGGACTCGACGCGTTCAACATGGCCAAGGCGTTTGTGGCAGCCATCAAAGATGAAAAGTTCGATCTCATCTTTACCGGCCTGCAGTCGGACGATTACGGTTACGCCCAGACCGGTGTGATTATGGCAGAGCTGCTGGGATGGCCGCACGCCACCATCATCATGGAAATCCAGAAATCGGATAGCGGCATCAAGGTCAAGCGCGAACTCGAATCCGGCTTCTTCCAGCATGTAAGCATGCCACTTCCGGCGGTGCTCACCATTCAGTCAGGCATCAACAAGCTGCGTTACGCCACGCTGCTGGGCATCAAGCAGGCCAAGAACAAGCCGCTGCGCAAAGTCACCATGGACGAAGTCAAGTCCGCGCTGGGTGACAACATGCAGAAGATTGAAAAGCTTTACATCCCGCAGAAGACCAAGAAGACTGAGATGCTTGAAGGTTCGCCGGGTGAGATCGCCAAAAAGTTGGTGGACAAGCTGCGGAACGATGTTCGCGTCATTTGATCCGGCAAATTTCATTGAAGGAGCGCCCTATGGAACGAATGGAATATGACCCTGAAGGCGGAGATTATAAGCCAATCACTGAACATGAGACGGGTGCAACATTTTTGGTTTTAGGCGTAATCATGTTGATTGCTGCGCTCGGCTGGATGCTCTATGTGAGCTGGGATATTCGCTCCGGCGGCGCCCTGATGCAGGCAATGTTTGCCGCCGATGTTGTTATTGCGCTGGCTCTGATCGTCGTTGGATTTATCAAAAAGAAACGGCAAATAAACTAGATGGCAGACACAATTCTCGTAATTGCTGAACAACGTGAAGGCAAGCTGAACCGCGTCTCTATGGAAACCATCGCGGCCGCACAGGCTATCGCCGCCGAAATCGGCGCGACCGTGGAAGCAGCGCTCTTCGGCAGCGGCATCGCTGGCATCGCGCAGGAACTCGCTGCTAAAAAGCTGGCTAAAGTCACGGTGATTGACTCACCTAAACTGGCGAAGTATGAGCCGGACGGCGTGGTCGCTGCGCTGAAAGATTTCATCAACCAGAAAAAGCCAACGCTGGTGCTGATGCCGCACACTTATCAGGTGCGCGACTTCGCTCCGCAATTGGCCACGGCGCTCCAGCGCACTCTCATTAGTGACGCGATTGGTTTCCGTAAAGATGGTGACAAGCTGGTCTTCACCCGCCAGATGTTCCAGGGCAAATTCGCCGCCGACGTTTCATTTGCCTGCCCCGCACCCCACTTTGCCACGTTTCAGTCTGGAGCATTCCGTGGCGATAAAGCTGAAGCTGGCGCTACCGCCGCTCCGATTGAAACCGTCAACGCCAATATTGCCGATGGCGTGCAGCGCAATCATCCTGAAGATCCTTTCAAAGAAGCCAAGCAGGCGGTCGACCTCACACAGGCTGAGATCATCGTTTCTGTTGGCCGCGGAATCAAAGAGCAGAAGAACATCGATCTGGCCAAAGCTCTGGCGGACGCTCTTGGCGGCGAGATTGCCGCATCGCGTCCCATCTGCGATTCCGGCTGGCTCCCCATGGATCGCCAGATCGGCAGCTCCGGCCAGACAGTTTCACCCAAGCTTTATCTCGCGGTCGGCATCAGCGGGGCCATTCAGCACATTGTGGGGATGAAAGGCTCGCGCAGCATCATTGCTATTAATAAAGATGCAGAAGCGCCCATCTTTGAAATCGCCGACTTCGGCGTGGTGGGGAACCTGTTTGACATTCTGCCCGCGCTGACTGAAGAAGTGAAGAAAGCCAAGACGGGCGGATAAACCAAAACCTTACCGCTGATGAACACGGATACCACTGATCTGAAAAGAGAGAAGTTGAACCATCTCTCACCGCTGCTGACATTGATTGAGATAAGAAGGAAAATGAAAATCTGTGTCATCCGTGTTCATCCGTGGTAAGAAGTTTCTGATCAGTGTCATCAGTGTTAATCAGTGGTAGATGCGTATCTATGCTAACTTTTCGCAAACCCCTTGAAGGTGTCGAGCGTCCGCAGATGGAATCGGACGTCACCATTGTTGGCGGCGGCCCCGCCGGACTCGCCTGCGCGCTGCGCCTGTCGCAGCTCATCGACCGCCATAACCGCCGTAATCCTGAAGCGCCACTGAGCAAAGAAAACATCAATGTCCTGGAGAAGGCCCGTGAACTCGGCCAGCACTCCCTTTCCGGCGCACTGCTCGACCCGCGCTCCATGGACGAGCTTCTCCCCGGCTGGCGTGCGGAAGCGCCGCTTGACGCCGAAGTCACGCATGAAGACGTTTACTTTCTCACGGAAAAAGGCGAGTACCGGCTGCCTCTCACACCGCCACCGCTGCAGGACCATGGCAATTATGTGATCTCCATCAACCGCTTTGTGAAATGGCTGGGAGAAAAAGTCGAGCAGGCCGGCATCACCGTCTTTACCGGATTTGCCGGCGCGGAACTTCTTGTAGAAGGCGATCAGGTCCTCGGTGTTCGCACTGACGATAAAGGCGTGGACAAAAATGGCCAGAAGAAATCCAACTTCGAGCCCGGCTATGACGTAAAGTCGAAAATCACGGTACTGGCGGAAGGGCCGCGCGGTTCGCTGACTAAGCAACTTATCGGGCGCTATGATCTGCAAAAAGGCCTCAATCCGCAGGTCTACGGCATCGGCGTAAAAGAACTTTGGGAAGTGCCTTCTGGGACCATCAAAAAAGGCCAGGTGATTTATGCCATGGGCTGGCCGCTAACGACCAAAGAATACGGCGGCGGCTGGCTCTACGGATCGAAAGACAATATTGTCTCGCTCGGCTACGTCACCAGCCTCGACTATCAGGACCCGCGCCTTGATCCGCAGCGCGTGCTGCAGGATTTCAAGCAGCATCCGCTGATAGCCGGTATGCTCCGCGGTGGAAAGATGATCCGCTATGGCGCTAAAACATTTCCTTATGGCGGATGGTTCTCCATGCCGCCTCTGGCCGGCAATGGCTGGATGATCGTCGGCGACTCTGCCAGCTTCCTGAATTCACAGCGCCTTAAAGGCATTCACCTGGCCATCAAGAGCGGCATGCTGGCCGCAGAGACGGCGTTCTCTGCATTGCTGGAAAACAATTTCAGCCAAGACAAACTTCACCAATACAAAGAAAGCGTCGATTCCAGTTGGATCAAAGACGAACTCTGGGAAGTGCGCAACTTCCATCAGGGTTTTGAAAACGGCCTGGTCTCCGGCATGGTGCACACCGCGTTGCAGCAGATCACCGGCGGCCGCGGCCTGCATGAGATTTACCCAGCGCACGCCGGTCATACGCGCATGAAGCACCTTGACCAACTTCCCGCCGACGGTGGCAAGCGCGCTCACTTGCTGGGCAAGGCCAAAGGCGACGGCAAACTTATCTTTGACAAGCTGACCGATCTCTATCACTCGGGCACCAGGCATGAAGAAGACCAGCCTTCACACCTGATCATTCATGACACCAATATCTGCAACACGCGTTGCGTCACGGAATTCGGCAACCCGTGCCAGAATTTCTGCCCAGCCAACGTTTATGAAATGGAAGAAGATGCCTCCGCGCCCAAGGGCAAGGTGATCCACCTGAATCCCTCAAACTGCGTCCATTGCAAAACCTGCGACATCATGGCCCCCTACGAGATCATCACCTGGGTCCCACCAGAGGGCGGCGGC
>DATBVH010000633.1:0-6306 GCA_036515395.1 Candidatus Angelobacter sp. | reverse complement strand
TAAAGATGCTCGTGATGGCGGATCGTCTGGCGCAAGTCGTCGATCCGGCTCTCCACAGCCTGGTTGTTTACTCGATCCTTGGCGGCAGGTGTCATGGCCTTGATTATATTTCTTTAGCCAACGGGAATTTGTCCAGCAGATTAAGAGTTGTACGCGCGCACAAATGCGCCCGTGCCCTTCGCTTGTGTGATTCGCGAAGGGCCAGGAGAGAGGGCATCAATAAGATTTCGGGATCGAGCTATGCCGCGCTTCCGCATGCGGCGGGAGAAACGCTAGTCGCGGTCAGAACGGGAGTCGCGGTCTTTGCGGATCTTTTTCTTTGCCCGCTTGCGCGCCAGGGCCTGTTTTACACGCTTCTTCTCGCCCGGCTTCAGATAATACGAGTGGCGCTTTACCTCTTTAATAATGTCTTCGGTCTGGACTTTACGTTTAAACCGGCGCAGCGCGTTTTCCAGCGGCTCGCCTTCCTGTAATCGGACTTCTGCCAAGCTATTCCTCCGTGCCAAAGTTGTTCTTGATGGGTCTTGTAATTGGCGCTCTTAAGAGGATACATCACTCGATGCCAAAATGCCGAGGCTGAGGCTGGCAAAGAGAGAAATATTTGGTTGCCGGAAGCCAGGGGTGTTTACGGCCCTCCGAACTTGACGAGTCCAAGAAACGAGTGGGGATCATGGGCAACCAATCCATTTTTCTAAACCAACAGAGCGACGTCAGCCCTTAAATCTCAAGAAGTAAGACATTAAAATCTTCACATTTTTATTGACGATTGCTGATGCTGGAGCTACGATTTAGATACTTTGCTACCCCCGAGCAATCGATAGCACACATTAAAAGACTTTGAGCTTACTTGGCCGCCGTGGCCAAGATGGCTGGCGTCTTTTTTTGCGACAGTCGACGGATAACCCAGGAGTACTCGAAGAAGATCGACGGATTCAGTGCGCTGCGCTGAGGCTCATGCTTTCAGACTACCTGGCTTATAACTTCCGGACCCCAACCATGCGCTGGCATGTCTAGCTTTGACAGCGACATACCAAAACTATTTCAAGAGCGTTCAGAAGCAGGGCTGAAGCCGGATTTTGGCTTTGGCGGCACTCTTCAACCTTGGCTGATTTCGACGGATAAAAGGCCGGCACCAAGGTCTGGCGGAGCTGTGTCTTTTTCAATCCTGTAAGCAGGCGCTTTGTGAAATGGATGCTCGACGGACTGCAGGAAAATAGCAACGACAAAACAGAGGAGCCTGTTATGTATTACAACGCGAACGGCGAGAAAGTCTCGCGAGCACGATGGAAAGAGCTGTACAACGCCTTCAAGAACCGGCAGGAGTTGGTAAAGGCCGGTCTCACCAGCCGGCGTGACCTGATGAGGATGGGGCTGCTGACCGCGGGCGGAATGCTGATCGCCAAAAATGGCCTCAGCTCCCGCGCCTGGGCCGACACATGGGGCAGCGGCAATTGCCGATCCGGAACCAGCGGCTGCGGAACCTGCGCCAGCCCAACCACGCGTCCGTGGGTAATGAACATGCCAATACCAACAGTGAAGCAGCCCACCCCTCTTTCAGCGCTGACTGGCCCCGCACCGACGATTGCGCCGAACACCGCGATCAATCCTGCTACCGGCATCGCTTATGAAGGCCGCACGCGTGCGCACCAGTCGCCGATCGGCAGCAACGGCAATCTCCCATTTCCCGCAGCGACGGTCTACCAGGTCAATCAGCAAGTGGCGAACGTGAGCATGTCGCCCGATCTGCCGATGCAGCGGCTCTGGACCTTTGACGGCATGAGCCCCGGGCCGACTTATGTCAGCCATTACGGCACGCCGATTCTGATCCGCAACTACAACAATCTTCCTGCTGACAATGGCGGATTCGGAATCAACTCGGTTTCCACCCACCTGCACAACGCGCACAATCCTTCAGAAAGTGACGGCTTCCCCTGCGACTACTTCGCATCCGGCCAGTACTATGACCAGTACTATCCGAACCAGCTCGCGGGCTTCCTCTCCGATCACGTTTCCTCGAATGGCGACATCAACGAATCGCTGAGCACGCTGTGGTATCACGACCATAAAGAAGGCTTCACTTCGCAGAACGTCTATAAAGGCCTGGTGGGACACTACATTCTCTTCAACAACTACGATACCGGCAATGAAACCACCGGGTTCCGTTTGCCTACGTTCCCCACCTATGACATTCCGATGATGTTCGCCGACCGCTGCTTTGATGCAACCACTGGCGATCTTGTGTTCGATACCTTCAACACGGACGGTATTCTGGGTGACAAGTTCCTGGTGAATGGAGCGCTCCAGCCGGTGCTGCATGTGAGCCCACGGCGATATCGTTTCCGCTGGGTCAATACCGGCCCGTCGCGGTTCCTGCAGCTCTACCTGACAGACCTGAATGCCCTCACAACTTCGCAGCCGTTCTGGCAGATTTCGAATGACGGCAATCTGCTGCCGAAACCGGTTCAGGTTCCGGCGGTTGCGCTGGGCGTGGCGGAGCGCGCAGACGTGATCATCGATTTCTCCAAGTACGCGGGCAAGACGATCTACATCGAAAATCGTCTGCTCCAGCCGAATGGTCAGGGCGGCCCGTCCGGTTCTGTTGCTGCTCCCGGCCAGGGCTTCCTGGTGTTGCAAATCGTGGTGGATCAGCCGGCTGCGCAGGACAATAGCGTGGATCCGGCAACGCTGCCGAGCTTCTACTCTCTGCCAAGCGTCAGTGGTACTCCGCTTGTGAGCCGCAACTTTAACTTTGACCAGGGGCGCAATGGGCAATGGACCATTAACGGCGGCCTGTTCAGCTGTACAACACCACGCTTCACCGTGAAGCAGAACAGCCTGGAACAGTGGAACCTCCAGAACGGCTGGAACTGGTCGCACCCCATCCACGTGCACCTGGAAGAACACCAGGTCACGCAGGGCGCCCCGGGCCTATATGGCAGCAACAGTGACGATTCATGGGATTACAGCAGGTACAGCAACCAGTACTGCTGGTCAGGCTGTACGACCAATGCGCCCACCGGAGTCAACCTGTCGCGCAAGGATACTGTTCGCCTGGTTCCAAGGGCCAATGCAACCATCAGAATGCGTTTCCGTGACTGGCTGGGCAGGTATCCGATGCACTGCCATAACGTAATCCATGAAGACCACGCGATGATGCTTCGCTTTGATGTGGGCACAACCGGCGACACGAATACCAACCCGTAAACCCGGCAGACAGCAGCCTGTCGGCAAGCGTGCTGCTGTCCCAACAACTCGAAAGGAGTTTGGAAATGTCAGAAGTCAGCAGAAGAAAGATGTTCGCCGGGTTGGCACTCCTGCCGTTTGCAGGAGCTCTGGCCGCGCACGGCGATGAATCTCCCGCATTACCCGCCCCGCAGCACAAGTTCGCGCCCCGTCTCTCCGGACGCGAAATGCTGCGCCGCCGTTATTTTCCGAATGTGGAGCTGGTCACGCACACTGGCAAAAAGGTGAAGTTTTACGATGATGTTCTGAAAGATAAGATCGTCATTCTCAATATGATGTATGCCGATTGCCAGGGCGTCTGCCCCACGATCACAGCCAATCTGAAGCGCGTGCAGAAAATTCTGCGCGAGCAGATCAACCACGAGATCTTCATCTATTCCATGACTGTCAAGCCGGAGGAAGATACTCCAGCCAAGCTCAGGGAATACGCGAAGATGCACGGAATCCGTGACAAGTACTGGACATTCCTAACCGGCGATCCGCAGACCATGGACATGCTTCGCCATGCTGTCGGCTTTGCCGATCCCGATCCGGAAGTTGACAAAAACAAGGCCAGCCATAGCGGCATGATTCGCTACGGCAACGAACCGATGGCTCTTTGGGGTACCTGCCAGGGTAGTGGCGAACCGGAGTGGATGGCGACTGAAATCGGCTTTGCTATCCCGCGCCAGTTCAAAAAACATCCCGCCGTTAACGAGTAACTGTATAACTTTGGTGGAAGCGCCCATCGCGAGATGGGCGCTTTTTTGTTGCCGTGTATTTGCGCAGCGCGGCGGAGCCGCAAGCAAAAAGAACATCTACCACGGAGGCGCGGAGCGTGGAGAACAACGAAGGCCAGCGATCGGAAAAACAAACTTACCACTGATTAAACGCTGATGACACTGATCGGAGAGCGCCGCTCGTAGAAAAAAGATTGGTTCCAGTCCCTCATGACTCGCAGTAAACTCAGCAGACACACTGGTTCGTGGCGCTGGCATTCATAACATTCATACTGAGATCGGGCATTCATATTCACTAGCAACATCCGGCCTTATCACTTTTACGAAATTACGGCTTAGGAGATCATGAATGTTTCAGCGAACACGTCACCCCGCGTGGATGTTTCTTTGTCTAGCAACCCTGGTGCTTTTCAGTGCCCTCTCTGCCCTGGCGCAGGTAGCACCCGCTAACGCTGCCCGCGGCACAAATGCAGCAGCGCCGCAACTGCCAATCGTGGCGGTGCAGCGGGTGCACACAATGCCGGTGCGGGATCCCAATAGCACCGCTGTAGCCCCTGCCGCCCCCGCAGGCGCGCACCTGAGCTACTTTGGCGGACCGGTGATTTCGAACGTCCACGTGGTGCAGGTGCTGTATGGAAGCGGCAGCTATAACGCACAGGTTGCAGGCACCACCAGCCCGACCATGGGCAATTTCTATGGCGACCTTACGGGCGCCAACAGCGGCTACACCAGTTTGCTGACGCAGTACAATACGCCGGCTTCAGGCGGCACCAATCAGACGATCGGGAACGGAACGTTTGATGGACTGTTTCAGATTGTTCCCTCGGCCGGCAACAACGGCTCGACCATCAGCGATGCGCAGATCCAGTCGGAACTGCTGGCCCAGATCACCGCGGGGCATCTGCCAGCGCCCATCCTTGACGCCGCGGGGAACGTGAACACGCTTTACATGATCTTCTTCCCGCCGGGAAAGACCATTACGCAAGGCGGATCGTCAAGCTGCGTGGCGGGCGGGTTCTGCGCATATCACGGCACCACTTCAACCCTGCTTAACGGGAAGAATGTTCTTTACGGTGTAATGCCGGATATGCAGAGCGGTCTTTGCTCGACCGGCGGATGCGGCAATGGCGGAGTGTTTCGCAATTACACGTCTGTTACCAGCCATGAATTGACGGAAGCAATTACAGACGCGGACGTAGGCATCGCGGCCACCTTTGCTCCTCCGCTGGCCTGGTATGACATGGTCAATGGCGAAATTGGCGATATCTGCAACGGCCAGCAAGGTTCCTATGTCGCCAACGGCACCACGTACACCATCCAGCTGGAATTTTCCAATGCTGCGAATAATTGCGTGCTGCCGCCAGCCGGAGCGCCGACGCCGAACTTCTCCATTGCGGCAGCACCGGCATCGCAAACGGTTACTGCGGGCGCGGGCACTTCATACACCACGACCGTCACTGCATCCGGAGGATTTACCGGCGTTGTTGCTTTGAGCGTCAGTGGACTGCCAACCGGCGCCAGCGCCAGCTTTAACCCGACTTCGGTGACCGGCTCTGGCTCTTCAACGCTTTCCGTGAGCACCAGCACTACCACTCCGGCCGGCACTTACACACTGACCGTCACGGGAACCAGCGGCACTCTGAGCCACTCCACCACTGTCAGTCTGGTAGTAAATCCAGTGGGCGGCGTACCGGACTTCACCATTTCCGTTTCGCCCGCCAGCCTCAACGTGAGCCGTGGAAATACGGGGAATTATACGGTGACGATCGGAGCGGTAAATGGATTCACCGGCACGGTAAGCCTGAGTGTTAGCGGACTGGGCTCACGCGTGACTGCAAGCTTTAACCCCGCGTCCGTCAGCGGATCGGGAACTTCAACCCTGTCAGTGCAGGCTGCCAATAACGCAGGCAAAGGCGCTCGGACCATTACCATCACTGGCATTGGTAACACTGTGAGTCACTCAACGACCGCCACTCTGAACGTTCAGTAGCGCACGGTACGGCACAAACTCACATCCGGCCTGAGCAAAACTCGGGCCGGATTTTTCTGTCGTGGCAATGTCTTAAGCCAAAAAGAAGCGCACCCCTTTATAGGGTGCGCTTCTTTGTTTAGGTTAAGGGTTTAATCGCCGTTCTGTTCAGAGCCTGACTCAGCTGCGTGCATCACGCGGAACGAGCTTCCACCGTTGGCCCAGACAAGTACCATTGCGTCTTTGCCGCTGGGCACGTTCCCCAGTTCGCGCTTTACGTCTTCTGCGCTCTGCACCGGCTTGCGATTGACTTCCAGGATCACGTCGCCCCGGCTGATGCCGGCATTATCTGCCGGGCTTCCGGGTTGGACGTCT
>DATBVH010000632.1:0-2670 GCA_036515395.1 Candidatus Angelobacter sp. | reverse complement strand
CGTTTTTTATTTTGCTGCAGAATGCCGAGATGTCAGACCGCCCCGACCCGCAAACCAGAAATCGCTTGAAATTCCGAACACGTGGAAGCGCGGCGAGATGCGCTGCCGCGAGCCTTCCGCTGCCAAAGACACCGAACGTCTCCACATCTTTACGCGCGAGCAAGTCCGTTGCGACGGCTGATGTCGCGGCGGTTCGAGCGTCAGTAAGATAGTTGGCTTCCATGCGGGCCAGAGCGATACCCGTTTGTGGATCAAGCAATTCGTAAACCGCCTGCACGCCGGCTTTCTCACTGACGCTGACAAGTTTGACTCCGGCCGCATGCAGCGACGAATCATAACAAGGCATCACCAGCAAAACGGAGTTGCCCATTTCCAGCATCGTTCGTGCCGGCATGTGGACGGAGGCAAAGCCGCGGGCAAACGCCTCTCTGATCGCGCGGATCAGGTCGTCGATGTTGATAGCTTGGCGGACTTGGTCTTCTGAATAAAGAAGCATGGGAGAATTTATTTTTTTCGCTTCCCTGCCCGAGCCAGAATCCGGCGCACCTTCTTGGGCGACACCGACAGCCGTTTGGCCACGCGGGCAACTTTTCTATCTTCTTTTTCCCAGACTTTGGGGATCACGATCTCTGCGAACTGCTCGGTTAATTCCTGGAACGTCTCCTCGCCGGTAATTCCCTGTGACCACGCACGTAATAGGGGATCGATACTGCCTTTGGGCATTACTTTCTGCTTGAGCATCTGAAGTTCTTCCCAAAGATCGTCATAGTCGACAGCTTTCAGGAATGAACTGGCGAGTTCGCAACAGCGCTTCGCGTCTTCCGTGTCGTGGATGGCCGGGTGGCAAGCCGTAAGGCCGCGCCATATGTAAGCCCGCGCCAGCAGGCGATGGTTTTGCGTGTGCTTTGCCGCCTCTACTGCTTCACGGGCGTATTCGCGGGCGGCCTGCGCATGCTCCCAGGTATGCGTACTGCCTTCAATCTCCTCTTCCAGCTTTCCGTTCTCCACTTCGCACTGCAAAAGCCGTGCGCGGGCCATCAGGATGGAATCGTTCACTTCCTTGCCCAATTCAAACGCCTGCGCCGCCTGGGTGCTGGCATTATCAAGATCGCCAACATCCAGATAAAGCAGTCCGCGGTTTTCCAACACGCTGCCGATGCCATGATGATGATTGTGGTGGCGGTAGATTTTCTCCGCAAGATCCAGGTTGGCGAAAGCGCTGCTGCGTAGTTCCTCGTGCTGTCGCAGCTGTGTCTGTTTCTGGTCGCGAGTGGCAACGGTCTTCGCGCCCTGGCGGCGCTCTCTTTCCGCGTCAATCTGCTTGCCCATCTGGACCCCCACCAATCTCTGCACATAAGCGATATTCGTAAGAGTCCTGGCCAGATTTCTGTGGTGGGGATTCGTTTTCTGGAAATGCTCAATGGCGCGAGAGAAAAACTTCAGCGCTTCCTGATAGTGTCCCTGACGGCGCACCATGCGTCCGTGCGCAGAATAAATATTGCCGAGCGTGATGTGATCGTCGCTATTGCGGAGCGCTGCTTCGGCCTGGTCCAGGATGCGCGATGCTTCGCGGAACTGCCCTTTCTGGAATAGCAACCAACTCTCCAGGACACGCATGACCGCCGCCATATTAGGGAAACCCAGCACCTGCGCCAGTTCCCGCCCCACCCCGGCCCGCTTCAGTGCTTCATCATACTCTCCCTTTTTGCGATGGCAGCGGGCGTTCCAAAAGTGCGCGATGGCAACCACTTCTTTGTCTTCCAACTCGTTCTGCATCGATAAGACAAGATCGAACTGTCGCAATGCTTCATCAGGATTGTCGCGCAGAAGCGCGAGCAAACCTTCAGCCATACGAAGTTGAAGGTAATCGCTTACGGAGAGGTGCCCGCGCTTATCTCGGGGAAAGCGCGTCAGCATTTGCTCAATCAGGTTCGGCTCGCCGTAACCGATATCGACCCACTGAGCGAGACAACCAACAAAAGCGGCAGAGTTCGCCTGCTCCGGACCAACTTGGGCAAAGAGATGCTCATGGCGATTCAGCAGTTCAATGCCATTGGATACGTGGCGCATCACCAGGTTGTACTTCAATTGCTGGAGAAGCTGGCGCGGCACGCCAGAAGTTTTCTTGTTATTAATCCGGGCTGTGGCCACAGTGTTGAGAATGATAGCACTTTTTTGTCCAAGTCGTCCGAATCGGACGTGTTGGTTTGCAACCCAAGCAACGTGCGCATCTAATGATGGCGGCGGAAAGAAGTTTTTCTTTTGCCGCAATCATAGACAGAGATATATGGAGGCTTCATCGTGAGACAGACCCCAGAACAGCGCTTACAGGAAAGATGGATACAGGATCCCCGCTGGGCGGGCATTGAACGGTCTTATTCGGCCAAAGACGTAGTGCGGCTGCGCGGAACCGTACAGATTGAACACACGCTGGCCTGCCTGGGATCTTTGCGACTCTGGGACATGCTCCACACGGAGCCTTACGTAAAAGCACTGGGCGCGATGACCGGCAACCAGGCCGTGCAGCAGGTGCTGGCTGGACTGAAAGCCATTTATTTGAGCGGATGGCAGGTAGCCGGCGACGCCAATCTTGCCGGGCAGATGTATCCGGACCAGAGCCTCTATCCCTGCAACAGCGTTCCCAATGTGGTAAAGGAAATCAACAATGCG
>DATBVH010000631.1:0-7801 GCA_036515395.1 Candidatus Angelobacter sp. | reverse complement strand
GATCATCCGGCGTGAAAAAGTGCAGCCGCAGACCATGGCCCTGCGCGTGGTGCCGCAGCTTCTCTATGGCAAAGGGCATCCTTATTCATTGCCTTTTACCGGCACCGGCACTGAAGCCAGCGTAAGCAAGCTCACGCGTGAAGACCTGGCCAAGTGGCATGACACTTGGTTCAAGCCCAACAACGCTACGCTGCTGATTGTGGGCGATACTACTCTGGCCGCCATCAAACCCAAGTTGGAAAAACTTTTTGCCGGATGGAAGCCCGGTGACGTGCCGAAGAAGAACGTTACAAAGGTGCCGGAGCCGGAGAAAAACGCCGTCTATCTGATCGACCGGCCTGATTCCAAGCAGAGCATCATTTTTGGCGCGCAACTGGCGCCGCCGCGCAACGATCCTGACGCAGTTCCTCTGCAACTGGTGAATGATGTCTTCGGCGGCACCTTCGGTTCGCGCATCAACATGAACCTGCGTGAAGACAAGCACTGGTCATACGGAGTCTTCAGCATTATGCCGGCCGCGCGCGGACAGCGTCCTTACTTGAGCATCTCTCCGGTAGAGACTGACAAGACGAAAGAGTCTTTGTCCGAACTCGTCCGGGAGTACAAGGACATTGCCGGCGGCAAGCCTATCGCGGAAAAAGAGCTGAAAGACGAGCAGGACAACGCCACGCTGGGCCTGCCCGGAAGCTTTGAAACCGTACAACAACTCGCCGGAGCCTATAGCCAGATCCTGCAATACGGCCTGCCGGAAGACTACTTCAATACCTTTACCGAGAAAGCGATGTCGCTAACGCCGGAATCCGCCAATGAGATTGCCAAAAAGTTCATCCTACCCGACCATCTAGTTTGGGTGGTCGTGGGCGACATGAGCAAGGTTGAAGCCGGCATCCGCGATCTGAACCTAGGCGAGATCCACAAGATAGATGCGGATGGAAACACCATGCAGTAGATAGATTAGTTTTTACTTATGAAGCCCGCCGAAAACATTGGCGGGCTTTTTTGCGCCGCAAAGGGTAGAGTCCCCCGCCGTAGTGAGGGAAAGATAAAACAAGAAAAGCTTGGGCTCCCCGACAAGCTGCGTATCCCAGTAACGGAAAGGCCTGAAAAAGAAGGCATGAGTGCTATCGGACAATCTGAAACGAGTTTGTCCGGCTGGGAATCGCTGCCGTCTCGGACTTAAGATGATACTGTCAAGACATGCAGTGGTAGCTTTTGAGAGATCGTGTTCCATTTTGGTCCAGTCTCAAGCAAGGCATCGAGTTTTATAGATAGCCACTGACTCTTCAAGGCGTACAATTGGCCGCGAAACTTTCCGAGGTGCTGTAATGTTGCAAATGCGAACTGCCCTCCTTGTAATAGCGTGCGTCTCCACATGTTTCGGCCAGGGACCTGCTAATCCCAAACACTCCGAGCTTAAGAAAACTTCCGCCGCCACCTGCGACACAACAACCGTACCTCCTCCGGATTCCAATTTTCCCAAAGGGTTCGACTATCCCCAGCAAGTGCAATCCTGGGTGCAGACAGGCAATGGCGAGCGCATGCGCTTGCACGGATGGTGCCTTTTCGCCGGTCTGAACACGGCTTCCAAACCCAACGGGCCGCTTCACTGGCAGACGTGGAAAACCTCCACCCAGGCTTTTCCCTACCAGTACAATCCCTGGAAAGGCGTGGGCGGAGCCGCAGTGTCCAAGCGGCTTACGGGGTTGAATGCTCGAAGACTTGCCGATGCAAAAGTCGGCGGCGCCAACGCCATCAACAATCCAGCGCCTATGTACCCAATCAACGCCGCGGTTGCTAAAAAATATCCAGGCTGCAGGGTGTCGATGGGCCTCAAGGACCATCCTGACTGGTACCAACTTAAAGACGGCGTTCACATGCAGAGCAATGGGGACATCATGGTGGCCGGAGTGATCTACAACGATGCCGCCATCAAGAATATTCTGGGAACGAACCTGTACAACGCAGTCAAGCTCAATAGCCTTTTGCCTCCCAATAAGACCAGCCCTCCCAACGCGATCCCCGAGCTTCCCTCTTCTTCCATCGCTCTCAAGCCGATGTTCTGGCCGGTACAGAAAGGTGGGTTCACTGCTCTACCCGTTTGGGATTGGGACGATCATAAACCCGGTTCCCCGGCCGACGGAAAATACGCGGGTTACGAAATTCAGCCGCTCTGGAGCCATGCCGTGGCCATTACCGATCTCCCTAACCCAAAGGTGCCGCCGATCATCCGATATCTCTATGGAGTCTATGACAGCGATGGCAAGAACCTCATTGGGCCGGTCGCCTATAACAACACAACACAGATTTCACCGCCGGCCTTTCAGGTGGTCTCCGTCAATGACTTTTACCATCGCCAGTTGAATGCCGCCGAACTAAGCCAGCTTTCCACTTGTGATCGCGCCCTGCTGGATGCGTCCGCTTACTGGGCATATAACCGGGCCTTTCAACCCGGCGACTATATCGTCCTTGTCGCCATGCACATCATGACCAAGGAACAGCAGGACTGGACTTTTCAATCGCTGTGGTATCACCCGGATGCCGATAAGTCCGAGACATGCCGTTACTGCCAGAGTCGGCCAACCAACCTCACGGACAAGACGTTCCGGCATTACCTTCTCACCACCACCTATGGCACGGTCCAGCAATCGCCGCAAAGCCACTCCAACTATTACTCTCCTCCTAATACAAAACCGGGCGCGGCCATCTGGCCTGTTGCTTACAATCCTTATATCGAACTGGCCGCGTCGCATCCTATCACCACCAACTGCATGAACTGCCACCACCGGGCCGCGTGGCCGCCGTTCATACCCGGGAGGCCTGATGAAGGCCGCATGTCCTCCTACTTGCAGGAGTCACCACCCAATCCGAACCCGCTGGAGGTTTTTCAGGAAAATAACTCCATCTTCAACGGCTTGGTTACTCTTGACTCGATGTGGGGTGTGAGCGACCGCGGTGGTTATCCACCGAGCTCAACAAAGAGCACAACAAAAAAGAAATAACGCGCTGGGGGCCCTTTGTTGATCGGAAAAGCAAAACCTACCACCGAGGCACTGAGATGCGGAGAACAGCCAAGGTCGGATGATCGAAAAGACGAAAAACCTTACCACGGATTAACACGAATGACACGGATCAGGAATGGGTGACCGGAAACCCAATATCTTTACCACAAAGGGCACCCGTACAATTCCTCTTTCGCAAGCTCAGAGTCGATCAGGGTAGCTACGAAACACAAAGGAAATCTGTTGATCGGACGGCGAACACCTATCCTCTCATGACCCAGACCAGCACCGCGATGCCCACGATGATCCGGTAAATGGCGAATGGCGTGAAGCCCCGCTGGCGGACCCAGTTCATGAACCATGCCACCACGCCCAGCGCCACGATGAACGAAACTACGAACCCGATGATGAGCACGGTCCACTCATGCGCGTCGATGGGCATGCGGCCCAGGGCTTCAGCGCCGTGTTTGGGATGAAAAGTCTTGAGCAGGTCATAGCCGGTGGCGGCGATCATGGTAGGCATGGAGAGAAAGAAAGAAAACTCCAGAGCGGCGGTGCGAGACATGCCGGCAACTTGTCCGGCGGCGATGGTGGACATGGAGCGCGATGTGCCGGGAAATACCGCCGACGCTACCTGGCAGATGCCGATCCAGATGGCCTGGACGAGCGAAACGTCTTCCATGCGTTCTGTCATGTGGCGGCCCACGGTGCGCGGCGAGCCAAAATAAGCGTCGACGATCCACATGATGATGCCGCCCACGAGCAGCGACACGCCCATTACGGTAAGGCTTTCAAGATGCTTGCCGATCAGCTTGGTCAGCAGCAATGACGGCACAGCAGTACAGACAAAGGCGATCATCACCAGTGAAAGAGGATGCGTGAGCGGGGTGCGGTCGCCGCGCTCGCCGCGTGGGAACGTGGAAAGAAAGCGCGCAATACGCGCACGGAAATATATTGGCAGGCAGAGGATTGCGCCCAGCTGGATCACGATGGAATACATCTTCCAGAACGGATCGTCGAGATGGATGTGGAGCAGCGCTTCTGTGATACGCAGGTGCGCCGTGGAGCTGACCGGCAAAAACTCTGTAAGACCTTCAACAATGCCTAAGAATAAAGAGAGCAGATAGTCGTGCAAAACTCCTCCGGGTTATTTGCGATCAGGTTCCGCCGTGTAGGTGGGAATACCTTGCTGCAGTGCGTAGATCAGTTCCGTGGCGCGCGGTTTCCAGTCCACCAGCTTGGGATCACCGGCCGGCGCGTGGGCCGCAACTTCCTGCGCCAGGTCCATGGCTTTTTTGCGCGCCTTGTCGCGTTCTTTATCGTGCTGCGCACCGTACATCTGGACTAGCGCTGCCTGTCGCCATGCGGCATTAAAGAGCGCTTCTGCCACCTTGGGAGATTGCGGATGCTCGCGCGCATATTTCTCATACAGCTCTGATTCTTTTTCCGGACACTTGGTCTCGCCCTTCCATGAGCCGCAGAGCTTGTTGTCGATCATGTCGTACGCTGCGAGATCAGCAAATTTGGTGTGGGGAAACTTCTTCATCACCAGCTTCATGTTCTGATCGTCGAGAGGAGTGCGCAGGTCAGGATTCATCTCGCGCGACGAAGGCCGCAGGCGCACATCGGCTTTTTCCAGTTGCCAGCGGATGTCGGCTGCGCGCCACAATCCTTCACCCGCAAGCGGCGAGTTTGGCCAGTAATCGTAGACGCGATAGTAAAGCCGCATGGCGTCTTCCGCCGCGTGTCTGCGTCCCCCGCGCATCTCTGCCTGGTTTTCCGAATCTACTGCTTCACCAAAAATAATCTGGTCGCCGTTCAGCGTGGCCGTGCTGATCACAACGTTGCTTGGCACCCAGCCTGTGATCTGGCGCGTGGTCTCGCGGTCGCGATCAACATCAACAATAATCAGCACGTGCGCCCATGTTTGTTCGCCAATCTTGGTGCGCTCCATTACCAGCGGAACGTCTCTTCCTCGCGTCGCTCGCGCCAGCTTTTGAGCATTCAGGTCCGGCGAGACATACATCTGCACGTCATTGATGATGGTCCCTTGTTCTTTCTGCTGCGCCGGCACGATGGAAGAGAAAAATGAAATGGCCAACAGAAGCGCGGCTGCTCTCAGCTTCATTTCGTTTCTCCTGTTTCCACCACGGCCACGCCATAGACCGGGATTTTCTTTTCCAGCTTGTAGATCAAATCTGTTGCTCGCGTTTTCCAGTCGGGGTCTTGTTGCTGGCTTTGTATCTGCTGCGCCAGCGCAATGCCTTTCTTGCGTGCCGCTTCGCTTTTGTCGCGATCATTATTAATGCGGTAGATATCGGTGAGTGCTGCCTGCCGCCACGCCGCGTTGTATAAAGCTTCCGGCGCCTTGGGTGACTGCGGATGCTCATGCGCATACTGCTCATACAGCGCCGCTTCTTTCGTAGGACACTCGGCCAAGCCGCGCCACTCCGGACATAGCTGGCCATCGAGCAAGTCATACGCGGCCAGCTCCGCCTGTTTTGATTGCGGATACTTCGCAATGACCTCTCTCAGATATTTCTCTTCCATCGCCTTGCCCGACCGCACAAAGTCCGTCTTCGCCAGCTGCCAGCGAATGTCCGCACCGCGCCACATTGCTTCCGCCGCCAGCGGCGAGCCCGGAAACAGTTCCGGAACACGCGAGTACAAGCGCAACGCATCTTCGGCAGCGCCTTTGCGTCCGCCACGTTGTTCGGCCTGCTGTTCAGAATCCACTGCCTGGCCAAAAATGATTTCATCGCCACTCGCGGTGGAGGCCGTTACTACTGTTTTGGCCGGCAGCCATCCTGTAACTTCTCTGCTAACCTGCGCCTCCGGGTCTGATGCCATTGAAATCTTTACCCACGGCTGACCGTCAGCCTGGCTGCGCTCCAGGATCGTAAGCGCCGTGCCCCGACCCACCTGCGCGGTCTTCTGCGCATTCGCTCCAGCCGAGCCATACAGCGATTCTTCACGAATCAATGTCGCGTGCTCTGCTTCTGCGGCAAAAGCGCTGGACACGAAAGCAGCCGCCCCTGCAAGCGCCACCAGGAACAAAAAGTCAAATATTTTGCGGTTTGTCACCATCATTTACCTTACACGGTTTGCAGAATCATTTCAGAAAAAAGCTGCGGCTCAATGTTGCCTCCGGTCAGCACCGCCACGGTTTTGCCTGCAGGCAGCTCTTCTGCGTGGAACATGGCCGCTGCAGTGGTCACGGCGCCGCTGGGTTCGGCCAGAACGCGCGCTGAAAACAGCAGCCGCCGCATCGCTCGCCGGATCTCGTCTTCTGTCACCGTAACAATCTCGTCCACATATTTGTGGATGTGCTCAAAGTTGATCTCGCCAATACTCTGCGACCGCAATCCATCCGCCGCGGTGCGCGCCGCACTCTCGCCAGAAATGGATTGTATCTTTCCCGATCGCAAACTCGCCTGCGCGTCGGCGGCAAACTCCGGCTCCACGCCAATCACTTTGGCCTTCGGGTTCGATTCCCTAATCGCCGTGGCAACACCGCTGATCAACCCTCCACCGCCAACCGGGACCAGCACCAGCTCAACGTCGCCCATGTCTTCAAAAATCTCCAGCCCAATCGTTCCTTGTCCGGCGATGATCTTTTCGTCGTTGTACGGCGGCACCGGAACCAGCCCACGCTCTTGTTCAAGTTCTTCCGCTTTCTTGATGCGATCTTCGCTCGCTGGCCCTACCAGCACAACTTCCGCGCCCATCGCGCGCGTTGCGTCCAGCTTTACTTTGGGCGCCGTCGATGGCATCACGATCGTGGCTTTCACTCCCAGCGCTCGCGCCGCAAACGCCACGCCCTGGGCATGATTGCCGCTGGAATGCGCCACCACTCCGCGTTTGCGCTCTTCTGGCGTGAGCGATGAAATCTTGTTGTAAGCTCCGCGCAACTTAAATGAACCGACGGGCTGAAGATTTTCCGGCTTGATAAAAATCTGCCTGTCCTCAGGCAGTTTGCACAGGACCAGCGGCGTTCGGACTGCGACTTTGTGCAGCAGGGCACGGGCATTTTGGATATCTCTGAGAGTCACCATATATAAGAAGGTTCGAATATCCATGGTAAATGAGTCTGCGGGCATTTCGTCCCAGCCCGCAACGACGATCGCAAAAAGACGCTAACAATCCGGGAACCCCTGGCAGCTTTTCAACGTATTCGCAAGAAGAGGTCGAGGTCTGCCATGCAAAAACTGCTCGGGAACCTGCGTTACGTGTTGCGTCAGTTCCGGCTGTCGCCTGTCTTTACCGTAGCAGCCATGCTCACGCTGGCCTTGGGAATCGGCGGGACTACCGCGATCTTTACCCTGATCCATGCAGTCATGCTTCGTTCCCTGCCGGTTGCCGATCCCAGCGCCCTTTATCGCGTGGGTGAAGGCGACGACTGCTGCGTACAAGGCGGCCCCCAGGACCAATGGGGAATGTTCTCTTACCCTCTCTCGGAAAGGCTAAAAGCTGAAACTCCTGAGTTCAACCAGGTAACTGCGTTCCAGGCCGGCATGGGACGTCTGAGCGTGCGGCGTGAACGAGTAGAATCGTCTCCCCGGCCGTTACGCTCCGAGTACGTAGATGGAAATTATTTTTCAACGCTTGGGGTAGGTGCTTTTGGCGGGCGCGTATTTACTGCGGAGGACGACAAGCCTGCATCGGCCCCTGTCGCGGTTCTAAGCCACCATGCCTGGCAGACGACCTATGGCGCTGATACTTCTGTCGTGGGTTCCACTTTTGTCATTGAAGGTCATCCTTTTACCGTGATTGGCGTGGCGGCTCCGGGCTTCTTTGGAGAA
>DATBVH010000630.1:0-7722 GCA_036515395.1 Candidatus Angelobacter sp. | reverse complement strand
AAAGTTCGGCCTGAGTCTTGATCAGCAGAAGCCATTCCTGCGCGGTTTCAATCTTGCCTTGCCAGCGATAAATCGATTCGATCTGCGGCACAATATTGACGCACGCAGCCAATCTGCGCTCGACAAGGGCGTGAGCGATCTTGCCGGCTTCTTCCTTCGACCCGGCAGTGGTGAGGATAATTCGCGCGTTCGTCATAGATCCCTCAGCCAGAGTTTACCAATCGACGATGGCCGAGCGCATTCTTGTACCGGCAGAGTTAATATCTTTAACGTCGGTTGAAACCATTTACCGGCAGATTGCAACTAACCGGAGTTCTGTTATGAGCACAACAATTAAATTTGGGACTTCCGGCTGGCGCGCGATTATCGCCGAAGAGTTTACCGTCACGAACGTTCGTCGGGCTGTTACCGGCATTGCAAAGTATGTAGCTTCTAAAAAGCCTAACGGAGCGCGGGTGATTGTGGGACGCGATCCCCGCTATATGGGAGAGCGTTTTGTCAGCATAGCGGCTGAAGTCCTTGGCTCGTTTGGCGTGCAGCCATTGGTCATTGCCGAGCCTGCCCCCACGCCGGCAATTTCTTATGAGGTGATTCGGTCGAAAACCGATGGCGCGATCAATTTCACAGCGTCACACAATCCTCCGGAATACAGCGGCATTAAGTTCTCCACCCCCGACGGCGCTCCGGCATTGCCGGAAGCTACAAGCGCCATTGAAACTCTGATCGCAACCAACGGTGACGTTTCCGGTGCTTCTTCAAAAGTGCAGGCCGCTGCCATCGATCCCAAGCCCGCGTATTTGGCGCGACTCAAAGAAATCGTCAATCTCGAGCTCATTCGGAACTCGGGATTAAAGGTGGTATTCGATCCCCTATGGGGCGCAGCCCAGGGCTATTCCGATGAGCTATTGCGGGAGGCGGGTATTCCCGTTTCCATCGTGCATGATGTTCGCGACGTACTTTTTGGTGGCCATGCACCTGAGCCGGAAGACCATCTCCTGAATGAAATGCGCCAGAAGATGAAAGAGACGGGCGCTCGGATCGGCATTGCCACGGATGGAGATGCCGATCGCTTCGGGATCGTGGACGCGGACGGCACATTCATCCAGCCCAATTATGTGATTGCTGTGTTGTTCGACTATCTGGTTGAGAGCCGCGGCTGGAAGAATGGAGTTGCCAAATCCGTTTCTACTACCAACCTGATTAATGCCCTGGCAGAGCACCACAAAGTGCCTCTGCATGAAACCCCGGTCGGCTTTAAGTACATTGGCGAGCTGATCAAGCAAGACAAGATTGCCATCGGAGGCGAAGAGAGCGCCGGGCTGTCAATCCGGCATCACGTTCCAGAAAAAGATGGTGTCCTTGCCGGCCTGCTCTGCTGTGAAGCGGTGGCTGCCCGTAAGAAGTCGATTGGTGAGCAGATCAAAGATTTATTTGGCAAAGTTGGTTCCTTTTATGCCCGCAGAGAAAACTTCAGCTTGACGCCGGAACTGAAAGCGAAGTTCACTAGTAAGATGAAGAGCGATCCAACCGAACTCTCTGGCCACAAGGTAAAACAGGTTGGCCGTGCGGACGGTCTGAAGTTGATCATGGAAGATGGCTCGTGGGTTTGCTATCGCGTGTCTGGTACGGAGCCGGTCGTGCGGATTTATTCTGAAGCCGATTCGGAAGAAGGTCTGGATAAATTGTCCGCAGCGGCGCGCGATTGGATCAAACAATAATGGCAGAAAAAATTAAAAGCGGAAGGGAACAGCTCTATCGCGTACGCCACAAGCTGGCGGCGACAGGGATCGCCTTTTTGCTTTGCGTGGTTGGATATTACGCTGTGTTCGGCGCCAACGGCCTGCTGGATTATCAGCAAAAGCGGCGGGAATCCCGCGAACTTGACCGCCAGATCAAGGTCCTGCAGCAACAAAACGGCGGGATGGAACAGGAAATTAAAGCTTTAAAGACTGACCCCAAAACCATTGAAAAAGAAGCCCGTGAACGGCTCCGCTATGCTCGCCCAGGAGAGGTGGTTTACACCGTTTCTCCTCCCGCAGTTGCGCAACCGCCAGAGAAGAAGTAGCTTAATTTAAGAATCGACTGGCGACTTGAGTTGCGGCGGCTGTATCCACTTTTCTTGTTACCTTTTTCCTCGTCGTGGCTCAATAGCTCAACCCGGCAAAGTTGCTGCATTAGGCTTTGCTGAAGCACCTACATCCTCTGAGGAGATCCGTTACCCATGAAGAAAATTTTGTTAGTTGCGTTTGCACTCACATTTTCGGCGTCAACACTGTCCCTGGCCAAAGACAAGGCTCCCAAAGAAACCAAGATGAGCGGCTGGGTCAGCGACGAGAAATGCGGCGCCAAAGATATCGACAATGCCGATTGCGCCAAGAAGTGCGCGGAAAATGGATCGAAGCTGGTATTCGTTTCAGAAAAAGACAAGAGCATCATCAATGTTGATAATCAGGACGCTTTGAAGGGTCATGAAGGGCATCATGTAAGCGTCACCGGCAAGTTGGATAATGGCACGCTTCACGTTGATAAAGTGGCGATGCTGAAGCAGGCCGACGAGAAAAAGTAAGTCAAAGCATTTAACTCGGATTACGCTAAAGGCGGCTGAAAAGCCGCCTTTTTTACACTTCTTACCCCCTTGCCTCTTGTTACTTCAGTGTGGTTTGCCCATACACGATTAGCGCATAAGAAAGCGCAAAAACTGGGTTATGATGGCAGAGAATGTACCCTATATTTACGTCAAAACGCGGCTTCTCGCCGGCAGGCATTTGTGTGGCAGTGTTCTGTCTTTTGCTTACTGTTGGTTGTGTTATCTCGCCCCGGCGTACCCTGGGCGGAGGTGGCGGTACACCAACGCCAACGCCCACACCTACAGGAACACCGACCGGTACACCCACCCCAACTCCTGCTGCCACGGGCAAGCTCTATGTAATGAATAGCACTTCGAACACACTTCTGCGTTTTGACAACGCTTTTACGGCAAGCGGCAATGCAACTCCGGCCGCTACCATCGTGGGAGCCAACACCACGTTTAGCTCCCCAGCCTTTATGACGCTCGATACTACGAACGACCGGCTCTTCATTGCCGATACAGGTGATCTTTCGGTCGTTATTTACGACAATATCAGCACTAAGAATGGCAATGTTGCGCCCAACAGAATCATTGCCGGCGCAGCGACGAATCTGGTCTCTCCCACTGACGTGTCTCTGGACAAAGCCAGGAATCTCCTTTATGTAGCTGATGATATCGAAATTCATGTGTATGCTTCGGCTTCAACCGTGAATGGCAATCAGTCGCCCGCTCGCGATTTGTCGGTGCCCTTTGCCGTATCTGCAATCTTTATTGATGGAACGAATGACCGTCTTTATGTCGCCGATCAGGCCGGCAATGCAATTGCCGTTTATGATCACGCCAGCACGCTGAACGGTCCCATTACGGCTAATCGTGCTGTCCAGGGCGCAGCCACTCAACTCTCCAATCCGGGAGGAATACAGGTAGATGGTGCAGGCCGTCTGGTGGTAAGCAATGCTTCACCAGCCAGCATCACTATGTACACGAATGCTGCCGGAGCAGATGGAAACATTGCTCCAGTTGCTCAGATTTCTGGCGCCAACACAGGTCTTTCCGTGCCTGACCAGATATTTGTCGACACAACAGGCACCGGAACTTTGTACAACGCTGATCCGGGAGCTGCCAGAGTTGCGGTGTGGGCCAATTTGAATACTACCAATGGCAATACTGCGCCAACTCGTACGATCAGCGGCGCGGCTACAGGACTGACGACGAGCGGACCAGTGGGTCTGGCGTTCGATAACACACGCTAGAGGTTGCGAGAGGGTGAAATCCCGCGTTATCGAACCACTCCCTGCATCGGAGAGCTTGCCGTTGCGTAGAGCTTGCGAGGCATTCTGCCGGCCAGATAAGCTGCTCGTCCGGCAATCACCGCATGCTTCATTGCTTCCGCCATCAGAACAGGATTTTCAGCGTGTGCGATCCCGGAGTTCATCAGCACCGCATCAGCGCCCAACTCCATGGCGATTGCCGCGTCAGAGGCTGTTCCCACGCCGGCATCCACAATCAGGGGAACTTCCGTGATCATTTCTCGCAGAATCTGGATGTTGGCCGTGTTCTGAATGCCCATCCCGCTGCCGATGGGAGCGCCCAGGGGCATGATCGCGCTTGCGCCCGCATCCAGCAGCCGCTTGGCAACCACGATGTCATCAGAGGTATAAGGAAGCACCGTGAACCCTTCCTTTACCAGGACGCGAGTGGCGTCAATCGTGGCTTGAACATCGGGATAAAGCGTCTTCTGGTCGCCAATGACTTCAATTTTTACCCAGTCAGAAAGCCCAACCTCGCGTCCCAAACGGGCTGCGCGGATGGCTTCTTCAGCCGTGTAACAGCCTGCGGTGTTGGGCAGAAGAAAATACTTTTTGGGATCGATGAAATCAAGCAAGGATTCTTTGCTTCGGTCCAGGTTTACCCGGCGCACGGCGACGGTGACCATCTCCGCGCCGCTGGCTTCAATGGCTCGCGCAGTTTCCTGTCCTGACTTGTATTTACCGGTGCCGACAATCAGGCGTGAATGGAATTGCCGGCCTGCAATGATGAGGGAATCCATGTATTCTAGTGTAATAAATCCGGGGATCGAAGGCTCATTGAGAAGAGTGCGACTTTGAGCTGTATCACCGCATGGGATTCCTCAGCCCACGGGCGCGGTTTCAATCGGATGGGGTTGCTGGTATAGCTCGTCGATCTGCTGCTTGTATTTTGCTTCAATCACGCGGCGTTTAAGCTTGAGCGTAGGCGTGATTTCACCTGTCGCAACCGTAAATTCATCTGGCACCACCACGATTTTCTTTATGGTTTCAAACTGCGCCAGCCGTTTATTCAGGTCTTCCACAATGCCTTTATAGAGGCTGCGCACCTTGTCTGACCCTACCAGCTCCTGCCGCGAAGTGAAGAGAACGCCGTTCGCGTGGGCCCAGTCTTCCAATAGAGGAAAATGCGGTGAGATGATCACGGAAGCATATTTGCGCTTGTCTCCAATGATGGCGGCTTGCGCAACCAGCACATTGGCCTTCAGAGCATTTTCTATCGGCTGAGGCGCAATGAACTTTCCGCCGGAAGTTTTGATGAGATCTTTTTTGCGGTCAGTAATACTGAGAAAACCCTCGCTATCCAACTCGCCAATGTCGCCTGTCTTAAACCAGCCATCGATGAATGAGTTACGCGTTTCTTCGGGCATGTTCCAATAGCCTTTGAAGACAGTTGGCCCTTTGACCAGAATTTCGCCGTCTTCAGCGATCTTGAGTTGCACGCCCTCATTTATTTTTCCGACCGAGCCAATCTTGAAGGCCCCACGGCGGTTGACGGAAAGTGTTGGCGAAGTTTCCGTCAGCCCATAGCCTTCCATGATGGGGATTCCCACCGCGCAGAACCACTCTGCCATGTCCTTGCCCAGGGGCGCGCCGCCAGAGAAATAAGCTCTGCTGCGACCGCCGAATCCTTGGCGTATTTGGGAAAATACCAGTTGATTGGCCAATTTCCAGAGAGGATCATTGGGCGTTTCTCCTCGCGCAATTTCGTCTTTATGTTTTTCGCCGATCCGCACTGCCCAATCGAAAATCCTCCGCCGTAATCCGCGACCGGCCCGCCGCTCAGCCTCACCGCGAATCTTTTCATAAACGCGTGGCACCGCAACAATAATGCTAGGTTTGGCTTCCTGCAGCATTTCCGCAAGCTGGTCGAACACCGCGCAATAAGCAAGGCTAACCCCGTCCATATAGCAGACGTAGTCTACATGGCGCGCGGTAACGTGAGACAACGGAAGAAATGAAAGATAGACATCCTCTGGTGTCCACTCTGCCTGTTTGCTGGCCATAATAGCGCAAGCAGTGAGATTGCCATGGCTGAGCATCACGCCTTTGGACGTTCCGGTTGTTCCCGAGGTGTAAATCAGAGTCGCCAGGTCATCGGGCGTGATCCGATGAGCTTCTTCGTCAAACTCCGGGTCGTCTTCCTGCGAGGCGGAGTTGATCAAAGACCACATGGGAATTACATTGATTTCGCTGATGTCGTCCATCACAACAATTTTTTCCAGGGCAGTTTGCGCTCGAATGGACTGCACCTTGCGCAACTGTTCCAGGGTGGAAACAAAAATTACTCGCGCACCGGAATTCTGCAATAGATACAGGGTCTGGTCTGCCGTCAGAGTGGCATAAATCGGTACATCGATAATTCCAGTGGTCACGCAGGCGAAGTCCGCAATCATCCATTCCGGGCGATTTTCACTTAGGATTGCAACGCGATCACCTTTATGCATGCCCCATTGCTTCAAGACTCTGGCAAGGGTGGCAACATAGCCATAAAGCTGGCGAGAAGAAATCACCTGCCACGCGCTGCCGCGCTTGAAAGTTACGTGGCGTTCCAGGTCGTGCGCAATTGAAGTAAAAAAAATATCGGCGAGAGTGTTGATTTCCATGCTTAAGGTCCCGTTTCTACGCCTTTAAGGACAATTGCCACTACCGACTCGGTCAGACTGGAGAGGTGATAATCGCGGTCCCGGTCGCGATCAGAAAGGATCCACGTGGTTACTATCTCATCCACGGCGCCGAAGAAGCAATGGGCCGCGATGGTGATAGAAATATCGGCCCTGAAAACGCCGGCTTCCTGGCCCTCCCGCAAGACCCCTTTGATCACGTCAAAGTATTCCACCAGAAGGTTATGGGAAAACTGGCCAAGAAACTTGGCGCTATGCCTGAGCTCAGTCTGGAAGACGATGGCCAGGCTACGGTTCGAGCCCAGCGATTCAAGGTGAAGAAAAGCCAGGCGGCGCAATTTTTCCTGTGGATCAGCTACCTGATCCAGTGAACTCCGCGCCCGCTGGATGAACCGATGGAAAGCAGAATCTATTGACGCCATCAGCAATTCGTCTTTGTTCTTGAAATACAGGTAAATAGTGCCGTCGGCTACGCCGGCGCGGTCGGCGATTTCCGCCACCCGTGAGTGAAAGAACCCGTGTTCAGCGATGACCTCAATCGCCGCGTCGAGAATGCGTTGGTACTTATCTGAGGTGCCGTTGGCTGATCGGGTAGCTGTTTGTGAAGGCCGTTTAGCCATGAGAGAACCTTGAATTTACTTGGATTTGCAGGGTAGCGCAACTTCTAAATTTGGTCTAACCCGTCCGGTGAAAACCTCAAATTTAGCTTGAGAATTCCGGCCTAAGGTGTAGGATGCGAAAGCGCACGGCAGAGCTGCTGCCGCATGCTGTGGCAGAGCCAAGCTTGAACGAATATGGGGTGCAATCGTGAAGAAATTGCTGGTTTATATCATCTTTCTCATTGCTATTATGGCGCCGCAAAGTCCGGCTCTCGGGCTGCATGCAACTTCCCAAAACAATGAAGACACCTTGATGTTGTTTGCCCCTCAATCTGATGATCCCGTCCATATCGTGCAGGCATCTTTTGGCGCCGACAACCTGCTCTTGGACGCGCGCCTGGAAAACAAAAGCCATAACAAGATTCAGGTTTACCGGCTTGGCTGGGTATCGGTGAAAAAAGATGACATAAGAATGGGCCGAGGCGAGTGGGTCACGGTTCCCGAAAAAGTGGATACGACTGCCCAGTTTGATATCCCGGCAAGCGCCGTTCCTTCCAAAGAAGATTTGGCTAAACATCCTACTGGAGTAGTTGTTTATATTGCGGAACTGCAATTTCAGGATG
>DATBVH010000629.1:0-5563 GCA_036515395.1 Candidatus Angelobacter sp. | reverse complement strand
GCAATCCTGGTCCGGTACCAACCGCGGGAGGATCGAATAAAGGCACGCTGCTGTTTGACGCTGTTTACCTTGCCGCCGACGAGGTTTTGAGCCGGCAGGTGGGACGCAAAGCCATGATCGTCCTGACCGATGGTGACGATGTTGGCAGCAAACTGCGGTTAAAGGATGCGATTGAAGCGGCGCTACGGGCTGACACGGTGGCTTATGTGCTGCTGATCACCGATCCCATGTACCCCTCGAATTATGGCGACATGAGCAAACTCGCGGAGCAGACCGGTGGGCGCATCATCACGGTGAGCCGTCCGGATAAATTGGACAAAGCGTTTTCAGAAATTGCCGCCGAACTCCGCAGCCAGTATCTGCTGGGTTTTAGTCCTACCAATGAAGTGAATGACGGCAAATTCCGGCGGATCGAGGTGAAATCCAAAGACGGATACAAGATCCAGGCACGGAAGGGCTACTATCCGCCTAACGACAGGGCGGCAAGTAAATAAATTTCGGTCAAAGCCGGCGCGGGATCATTGCCTGGGAACGTAGTACCCCTTCTTGGCCCTGACTTTATACTTCTTGCTGTTCGTAGTGATCTGGATCGGACGGAACTGACCGTTGGTCACAAATTGATCTGGCCGGTAGGAGATGGAATACTGGCTGCGCAATTCTTCCTGAATATCAGAAAATGCCGTGGCTACGTCATCCAGTTTTATGGGGAAGAATGCGCGGCCTCCCGTGGCTTCGGCCAGTGACTTCAAATCGTCATCGCCTTTGGTATGTCTTTCCACCAGCGAAGTGCTGATCGTATAAATGATCACCTCCGCGTGTTGCGCCATGTCGATGGCTTCATTCCGATACACCCGGCTCAGGTTATCTTCGCCGTCTGAAATCAGGATGATTGCCCGGCGTACCGCTCCGCTTGCCTGCTCTTTCATCAGTTTGTCGCGACAGGCGAAGTAGATTGAGTCCCACATTGCTGTGCCGCCGCCTGCCTTAATGACCCTTACGCCAGTACGCAGCTTGTCGATGTCCCCGGTAAAATCCTGCGTAACGTCCCATTGCTCATCAAAAGCCAGCACAAAAGCCCGGTCGGTCTTAGGGCGAATAATCTCGGACAGGAATTCTGATGCGGCATCCTTTTCAAACTGAAAACGGTCGCGAATGGAGTTGCTGGAGTCAATCAGCAGCCCCACCTGCAATGGCAGGTTGGTTTGCGCGGCAAAGTTCATCATTTGCTTCGGCGGCATCTTGTTGTCCAAAATTCTGAACTGGTCCTGGCTAAGATCGCGCACGAATTTACCGTCTTTATCCACGACGGTGAAAACGACGTTGACTTCATCCGTGCGTACGCGGACGGTGGGAATTTTTCCATTCCCTGAATCGCCATTTGTATTGTCTGGCTGCTGGCTGCCGGCCGATGGCTGTGGAGTGGAAGCAGGAACCGGCTGCTGCGCCGTGGCGATGCTCCAGGCAATTGCCATAGCAATGAAGAAGAACAAAGACTTTTTAAAAATCATAGGAGCTATTTGATTCTTATTATAGTTGCTTGGTCCGCGATTCTGCTGCGAATACCTTCGACTCACCCTCACACTCGCCTCGGATCGACCAGAATGATTGCGGAAAGAACACCTCATCCATATCGAATTGCCATCCCGAATCCGACGGCGAGCCTTGGTGAGCTGAGTGGTGAGGGAACGGCTCCGCTATTTTTCGCGGGAGCCCTGAAGACCAGCGGAGCAGATTCCTCGCTTGCCGCAAGATATTACAAATCAAGGCGCGGTATCGGCAGGGTTCGCTCGGAACGGCACGTCGTGGTGCTGAAGCGTAATCGAGAGAAAATGAAGATCTCAGGAGAGTGTTTTTCAATGGCCTGCAGACTAACCGAGCTTGCGCAATAAAAAAGCCCGGTCAGCGCCGGGCTTCTCTCGAAATATGATGTGCCGTTACTGGCGAGGAACGTAGTATCCCTTTTTCGCCCGCACCTTAAATTTCTTGTTTGCCGCGGAGATATGTATTGCCCGAAATTGTCCATTGGCCTCAAATCCCTCAGGCTTATAAAACACGGAATATTGGCTGCGCAGCTCTTCATGAATATCGTGGAACGCGTTTGCCACATCCTGCAGCTTGAAAGGGAAGAAAGCCTGGCCACCGGTAGTTTCCGCCAGCATCTTCAAGCTGCGGTCGCCTTCGTCAGGATTACTGCTCAGGTTGGTGCTGATGGTGTAAACGATCACGCCGGCACGCTGCGCCATCTCTATGGCTTCCTGCCGAAGAACGCGGCTCTGGTTGTCATCGCCGTCAGAGACCAGGATGATGGCCCTACGCACCGGGCCAGTCTCTTTTTCCTTCATCAGCTTGTCACGGCAGGCATAAAACACCGCGTCCCAAAGTGCGGTACCGCCCCCAGGACGGATCACTTTCACGCCTTTGGTCAGCTTCTCCAAATCATTAGTGAAATCCTGCGTTAGGTCCCAGACTTCGTCGAAGGCCAGTACAAAGGCTTTATCAGTTTTGGGGCGAATAATCTGGTGCAGAAACTCAATTGCCGCGTCCTGCTCAAAGAGGAAGCGGTCGCGGATGGAATTGCTGGCATCGATTAACAGCCCAACGCGCAGTGGCAGGTCCGTCTCGGCGGAAAAGTTCATGATCTGCTTGGGCGGCTTGTTGTTGTCCAGAAATTCAAATTGGTTTTCTTTCAGGTCCTTGATGAACTTGTTGTGCTTGTCCGTGACCGTGAAGATAACGTTCACTTCATCGGAGCGGCTGTGGAACGTTTGTACTGGCAGATCATCTGAAGCCGAGGTTGCCGATCCTGGCGCAACGGCATTTGCGCTGGGCGAAGGAGCCTGTGCCGTGGCCGATGACTGCGCGGCTGGCGTGGTTTGCGCCAAAGCACCGCAGCAAACCAGAGTGAGCACGAACAACAGCGCAAATGTCTTTTTTAGATACATATCAGGGCTTCTCTCGCACATTATAGTCTGTGACAAACAATCCTCACTCCCCGATTTGACGGAGAAAATCACTTAGCTCAGCCGGTAACGGCTGCTGGAACGAAAGCGGCCTCTCACTAATTGGATGCCGGAATTGTATCGCGAAAGCATGCAGAAAGTTCCTTTTCAGAGATGCAACCTCTGGCGCTGTACCTCCGTAACTCGCAGGCCTGGTTACGCGAGATGGCGCACCATACAAAGTGTCTCCCACAACAGGATGCCCAATCGACGAGAGATGTACCCGGATCTGGTGCGTGCGTCCCGTCTCAATCTTCACTTCCAGCAGCGCAAACTTGCCGTAAGCGCCTTCAATTTGTTGAGTCACTTGCCAGTGCGTGACTGCCTCACGCCCGGGCCTGCTTTCACTCGCGCGGCGTGTGGTCATGCGCGCGCGACGGACCATATCGCGGCTGATTGCGGCTGTGATCGTCCCTTTTGTCATTTTGGGCCAGCCATGGACCAGAGTGATATATGTCTTCTTGACCTCGCGACGTGCAAATTGCTCCGCCAGCTTTCGATGAGCCACATCGGATTTGGCCACCAGTACCAGGCCGCTGGTTTCTTTATCGAGTCGATGAACGATCCCCGGCCTTAGCTCACCTCCGATCTCTGAGAGCTGGTTAAAGCGGTGCAGCAGAGCATTGACCATGGTCCCGCGATTGCCGGCCTCTCCTTTGCCTGACCCGGCATGGACGCTCATTCCCGCCGGCTTATTGACTACGGCGATACTCTCATCTTCATAAACCACGTCAAGAGGAATGTCCTCTGCAAATGCTCGCAACGGCGGCAATTCAACTTCGCCGGTAATAACAATTTCTTCTCCTCCGTGCAGCTTCATGGATGCCTTAGGAGGCTTTCCATTAACCAGGATCTTTTTCTGCTCAATCAACTGCTGAATGCGGACGCGACTTACATCAGGAAGTCGGGAGACAAGCCATTGGTCAAGACGCGTGCCTTTGTCTACGAGCGGGACAGCCAGCGTCTGGATGGGAACGGAGTCGGGCACTGAAGGGATTGTAAGGAAGCACTCAGGAGTCAGCAATCAGCATTCAGCCAGTGACTTGAACGGAAAGCAGAAGCTGCCTTGTCGTTGAAGATCGTGGGCTGAATGCTGATGACTGATCGCTATTGGAGCGAAGCGACAAAAATGCGGAATTCTGCGCTGAGGCCGACTTGCGCGCCGAAACGCTTGCATCAGGAGCAGGATGATTGAAGCGTTCATCGCTGTCCTAGCGGTTTGGAGCGAAGCGACAAAAATTGAAACAACAACCGACCCACTTGGCCGTGCGACCGGGCCGTTCTGAACCCGTCCTAAGACGGTGGGAACCCGCCGCGGCTCTTTAGGCATTTCCGTACTGGCGGAACCTCGCACACCGAGCCGTTATTATACGAGTCAGGCCCCCTGTTCATTGAATGTTGGTTCATGAACGGTTACCGTTCTCACCTGCGTTGCAGGCCGGTTATCAGGACTGATGCTAAAGAAAACCAGAGTAGATGGCAAGTGGCCGGATGGCCATTGTCGGCGAAGCAGCCTTTGATTCTTAGCTAATGCGCCGAAGTATTAAAACGTGAACTCGAGAATGAGCGGCGGATTCTTGTCGAAGTCACTGTAGCGTATCCATTTGGGACGAACTACAAAATAGACAATCCCGGGCCAACTAAGCGCGTAGGGCCATCCGGCCAGAAGTGAAAGTAGACCTCCTGATAGTGCTTTAACCGCTCTCCAGTGAGTTCCTCCGCAGTGCCCTCATATTGGACGGTCTGTTCACCGGTCCAGCCGAATACGAAAGAGCAGTCCGGCTTGGCTATGAGGTTGGGATATTTTCGTGACGTTTTGACTGTGTCAAATACAATCTCAAGGTTTTCCGTGGTGGCAACGCCTACCAGCGCCGATTGAGGCGCGCCGCTATCGGCAATGCTGGAGAGAACCCCAGCTTGCACTGTGAAATGAAGCGATAGAGATCGCCTTCTTTCATTTGGCGGCCGCTTTCAGTGCAGCAAGCGCATTTACATTGCGCCGGTTTCTATCCCGCACGCCGTTCTTCTTGCAGAGCTTCATCGAGCGCGCCGGCCAACTGTCCGGCCCGGCGATTGAATTCGCCGGCCAGCAGGTCATATTTCTTTTTCAGGATGTGATATTCGTCGGCGATATTCAACGCGGCCAGCACAGCCAGGCGCAGGGAATCAATGGTGGAGGTCTGCTCGCCCACGGTGCGCATTTTGCCGTCGACGAATTCCGCCAGCTTCATGATGTATTCCGCATCCACGCCGCGGAGGTTATAAACCTGATCGTAAATTTCCACTCGGACGGGCGGCGCTGCTGTTGGTTGAGTCACCACGCTGATTCTCCCTTCAAAAAAACTTCTGTTGGATTGATTATCGTTCGAGTTTACGTACGGTCAAGGGAATAATTGCCGGTTCCTTAGTGTCAGGCGCGTTTTGGCTGCACTACGACCGCCGTTCCGTAGGCCAGAACTTCCGTGACGCCCTGCATGATCTCAGTGGCGTCATAGCGGACGCCGACGACTGCATTGGCGCCAACCTGTCCAGCATGTTGCAGCATCAGGTCAAGAGCTTCCTGG
>DATBVH010000628.1:0-4175 GCA_036515395.1 Candidatus Angelobacter sp. | reverse complement strand
GTTCGCCGTATAAGTCCCAATCTGGCCGATCCACAATTCAATGCCATTGGCTGTAGTGTTGGTGAAAGCGAAGTGCTGGCTATCCTGCGACCATTCCGGCGGGCTCAGGTAGGCGTTACGCGGAAGCGTAACCGCAGCCTGCTCCTTACCCGCAGTGTAGTAAAGATGCAGCGCGGTGAAACGCGGAGGATGATGCCTGCCGTTCGTCGCAGGGTTAATGCGCAATCCGGCCAGGCGAAGCATGGGTTGCGCCAGGTCTGAAACTGGCGGATAGGGCAGGCGATCAGCCGCGAGCAGCCATTTTCCATCGGGACTCACCTGCACCAGCGGCGTTGGTCGCGCATTCAGAATGTCAGAAATTGGCTGCGGAGCTTTCTGATAGCCATGGAGTACCGGCTGTTCTTCCTGAGCTGCCTGCTGGGCATTTGCTATTTGCCAGAACGGAAGAAAAACAAGGACTAACAAAGATATTAAGTGACGCGCCTGCCTGCTCATGGTTCATGCCCCCACTTTGTCTCAGGTTTGAAACGAATGAGTCTATTCCAAATTTGGAGATGTTTGAAGAAATCTATCGGGGCAGCGGCCGTTCATTGGTCTTTGATCTATGCGCCTGAGTTTCGGCGCGCGAGCTTGTGAGTATTGCGCGGTGCATCGTGGCAAAAATGGGTACGAGGATACAGGTCTCTCTTCATCGCGCTACCAGCATCAGCCACCCGGTCCCGACCGTCAGGAATACAACTAAGAAAAAGAGAGTTGTCAACGCGCCAAGGCGATAGAGTTCGCGTTGTGTAAGATAGCCACTGCCTACAAAGATCACATTCTGGCTCCCGCCCTGCGGCGTTATTACAGAAAAGTAGCTGCTGGCAAAGAACAGCGAAAAAGCCATCACCGTCGGTGGAACTCCGCCGCGAATGCCCACGTCAAGAAACACTCCCAGTAGGGCAAGCACTTGCGATGACTGGCTCACAAACATGTAGTGGATCCCTACATAGATGATGATCAAGGCCACGTAAGTGACTTGCCATGACAGCCCTCCCATGTAAGACGCCAGATGTTGGCCCACATATCCCATAAACCCAAGTTCGTTGAGCTCACCACTTAAAGCGAAAAGGACAGCAAGCCAGAGAAATGTGGCCAGAGTGTCACCCTGGGTTGCAATGTCACTTGCCGTCAGCACACCGGTCATCAGCAATAGACCCAGACCGGTAAAAGCGACACTGGTGACGTTAAGGTGCAGCTTGTCGGCGAAAATCCAGCCCGCCACCATCAGCACAAATGCAATGGCTGTGATCCATTCATCACGCGATAGCGGTCCCAATTCAGCCAGCGCTTTCCGTGCTGCGGGAGGCGCTTCCGGCGTGGCGCCCACTCCCGGCGGGAATAAGCGGGCAATCAACCAGGGCAGCGCAAGAATCGAGACAAGCGCCGGTACTGATGAGGCAATCAGCCATTTTCCAAAACCGACATTCACGCCGTATTGGCGCGCCACCTGAATTGCAATTGGATTCGCAGATGTGGCTGTCATCCAGAGTGCGGAGGAGACAGCAAGGCCCGCCATGGTGCAGAACATCAGATAACCACCCAGGCGGCGCCCCTTGGGATCGTCCGGATTGGAGCCTGATCCTTTGGCGACTGAAAGCACGATGGGAAATAGCACTCCGCCGCGTGCAGTGTTGCTGGGGAAGGCCGGCGCAATTGCTGCATCGGTCAGAACAAGGCTGTATGCCAGTCCCAGCGATGACCGGCCGAACAGGCTCACCATAAACAGGCTGATACGCTGTCCTAGTCCGCACTTAACCACTGCCTGCGCCACCAGAAAAGCAATCACCACCAGTAACACGCTGGTGTTTGCAAATCCTGCAAACGCCTTCGCGGGAGAAACAGTGTTCGTGAGAACTACCGCTCCTGCGGCCAGCATTGTTGAAGTCAGCAGCGGAAACAAACCGAGCAGCACGGATACAATCGCGGTTACAAATACTGCAAAGAGGTGCCAGGCCTGGGGCGTCAGGCCGGCGGGCACAGGCGTGAACCAGATAGCGGTTGCCATCACGAAAGGGAATGAACGCTTCAGGATCCGGGGCAGGCTGCTGCTCTTGGCCGCGGGTTCTGTCTCTGGACGAACTTTTGTTGCCGATCCCATCACAGCAGTCCCCCTTGTTCCGATCCTGTCTGCTGGCTGCCTGCGCGGATTCTTCCCTTTAGACCCATTGACTGGCCTTCCACCACTCCGTCTTCGTTCTCCAGAAAAAAGCGCCAGGAGAACTCATAAGTGCCGTTAGCGCCCGCATAGCGTCCAGTCCCACCTACAAATGTTCCGGTGATTTTGTTGTTATCAGCGGTGCCTTCGCCGCGGAGTTCGCTGAAAGCCTGTTCGCCGTGCTCATCAGTCCAGACCGCCCGGCCAACCATGCCCGTCGCGGTATCGCTGAAGACGAACGCCTCAGAGCGGAAACCCACGTTTGGCCGCGACGCGCCAGCGAGCACCAGGGATCCGCTAAAGATCGACATGGCGGCATGCCTGCCCCCACCGAACGCCATGATGTTGCGGCTGCCGGCGGCAGTCCATGTACCGTGAAAGTCATGCCATTCCCCTTCGGACGAAGCGGAGCGTGAGTCTTGTGGTGGGTGGTTGCAGGCTGTTGCAAGAAGACCGATGAATGAGACAAGGCTAATGACAAAAAATAAGTGATGAATGTGGCGATGCAGTGCCGTCATTTTGCTGATGGTCATGGGCCAAGCTCGTATGTCGAAAAGCGTCCCGCAAGGTAAGTTAGCGTGAGCAGCGCGTGCAGTCGCCTGTTAAAAGTGTCAATGGAAGAGACCTACCGGCTACCAATGTGAATATCAATCCTGATTGCCAGAAGACTCTTTTGGGATGGCATCTAACATTTGGGAGCGACTATGGCGAAAACCAAGAGTGAAGTGCCCGCCGTACTTTTCGATCTGGACGGAACCCTGATTGACAGTGTTTACGAGCATGTGCAGGCCTGGTCGAACACGCTAAACGGGGCGGATATTCTGGTACCAAAATGGATGATTCACCGCCGCGTGGGCATGAGCGGCAAATCGTTTGTCACGGAACTATTGCGTGAGTTTGCTCCCGAGAAAAAGGTCAACATCGACCAGTTGGAAGAGGAACACGACGCAAGGATTGTTGAGGCTGTTTCTGAAATAGCGCCCCTGCGCGGAGCGGACGACTTGCTTGCCCACCTTCGACGCTCCAAGGTCCGAGTGGCAATAGCGACTACCGGCAATCGGAAGCAAACGCAGTTGCTTTTGAAAAAACTCAAGATACCTGCCGGAACGCCGGTCCTAACGGGAGATGACGCGCAAAAGGCCAAACCATCGCCGGACATATTTCTAGCTGCGGCAAAGAGCCTGAAAGTGCCACTGAGCGATTGCATTGTGGTGGGCGATAGCGTCTGGGATTTGTTGGCCGCAGGACGGAAAGGCGCACTCGGCGTCGGCATCCTCGCCGGTGGATACGGCGAGGAAGAGCTGCATCGGGCCGGAGCATTCAGAATTTATTCAGACCCTCAAGACATGCTCCTGCATCTGGAGCAACTCGGCCTTCCGGGAATAGGATGAGGAAGAGCCCATGACGTATATTACGCTCGTAACATTTGGGCGATGGGTGGGAACTAAGTGTAGTGTTTCACAAATAACTGTACATCAGTTCAACTTGGAGCCCACCCAAGGCAGCAACCCGATGGAGCGTACGCACCATGGATTCGACTTTAGTCAAATACGCGGTAAAGTGTTTTTCTTCGATATTGCTGTTATTTTCCCGATCGCACCAGTCGCCCGGCCTTCACCACCAAAGGAGGAGAGAAGAGGCTACTCCTTGGAAGGAATGATTTCTTTGTGCAATTCCAGCATCGGCTCAACGGAAACCTTGGTTCCCGCAGGAGGCTGAAATAATGAGGCATCAGGTTCATTGCGCTTGATGTCGGTCAGCCGATAGGTGCTCTCGCCCTGCCGCGGGTCGGAATGCTTGCGCAACACCATGGTATGCAGTTCAGGTGAGAACCAGGTTTCGGTCACGATTTCTATCGGCTTTTCATTGCCGATCTGGCCTGCGGGAATCGTTACTGTGTCTCGTTTGCCCTGAGCTGATACGCCTTCAATCGTCTGCGTGCCCAGGTCTTCATGCTTTACCTGTTCGCTGCTTTCTT